>CAIJLK010000025.1 GCA_903821465.1 uncultured Bacteroidota bacterium
TGGTCATTTTAGCAGCAAATACGAAAAGCTGGATGAATTCTTAACAGAAGCAAAGGCAGTTTTTGAAAACACCGAACTCGCCATCGAAGGTGTCTCTTATCGCATAGACTAAACTCTCCTCAACTCTTCACTCTTCACTTTTATCTTTTATCTTTTATCTTTTATCTCTTCACTTCTTCTTCCACTCTTCACTCTTCACTTTTATCTTTTATCTTTTATCTTTTATCTCTTCACTTCTTCTTCCTAGTCTTTCATCAACCATCGATATGCATCGGGAAATGCTGCTCTCCAACTTGCTTCATTATGCTGACCAAGTGGATTGATCACTTTACGAATTTGAATATTATTTTTCTTTTCCAATATTCCAGTCATTTTATTCATATCCGATACCATTGTGGTACTCTCTTTTCCGCCTGCGTAGAAATAGAATTTAGGCTGATGGGTAGTCGTGAAATTTTCTGCAGCTTCATACAAACCCGGCGTCACCCAAAATGCTGGTGAGAATAATAATGCAGATCCAAAAATATTGGGATATTCAAAACAGGCAAATAGGCTGATATCCGCTCCCATACTGCTTCCTCCGATAATTGTAAAGTCAACCGATTTCTTTGTTCTGTATTTATTATCGATATAGGGCTTTAATGTATTGACTAGAAAATCAACATAGGCTTTACCCTCTCCTTTCCCAAATTGTAAATGATCGTAAGGATTATATTCTGTCATTCTTTTCCCATTCCCATTATCAACCCCAACAATAATCACTTCCCTGCCGATTTGATTCTGTAAACTATCTAAACATTCATCAATACCCCACTCCCCAAAAGCCGCAGTTTGCTCGTTAAAAAGATTCTGCCCATCATTCAAATAAATTACGGGAAATGTCTTTGATGTTACTGCATAGTTTTTAGGAAGATACAGCCAGATCCTTCGCTGCCTATTTAATTGAGGCATTTGAAATGCAGTATCGAGTATTTTTACCTGGGGACTAGCGGTATATCTTTTGGGTTTATCAGGGTAATCATCTTTCCAACCTGCAATGGTTAAATCCATTGATAAGTCCGCATTTACTTCCACAATCCGATCGCTTACATCTCGGCCATCACCTGTAGTTTCTACTTTTTCAAAACCCCCTCTGGTAAATTTGAAAGCATAAGTACCTGCTGGCAAATCATTGATCACAATTGATTTTCTGGTTCCTCCAAATACTTTCAATTTGTATTTATCGTCTTTCGGATTCCAACTATTGAAATTGCCTGCAACATAGATATCGTCTTGCTGGCGACTTGCTACACTGGTTACTACTAATCGCAAAGTGTATTGTGCATCAGCCCAATAAACCATACAAAGAATGCTTAGAAACAGCAATGATCTTTTCATAGCATGAAATTACACAGAAGGCATAAAAAAAACCATTTGATTTTCACAAATGGTTCTTAAAATAAAAAGGTTCTGTGCACTAATCTAAAATTTCTGCGTCTTTAGGGTATTTGGTTCTCACAAATTGAAAATTTGCATCTGGCAAATTAGCCGCTGTATTCAAATTACTTAATATAAACTCGACCGTGTTATTACTCTTATCCAAGACCCTTGCTTTAGTGATCATGCTCTTACTCTTATCGATAAAAATATTTACTTTCTGAAAACTCTTTCTCTTATCAATGGGAGTTAATTCAATCTCATTTAGATTCCCAGCTGAAGAAACTAACTTATAATTGAAGTCCTTGTCATAAAAGTTAGATAAAAGATTCTGGGGACTTAAAGTCTGATTAGACTCTTCCAATAATGACTTGGTGATTGTTTTATTGCCGTCGAAATTATAGATATTGACGCCGTCGCAAATGATCTCGTTCTTCCCTTGCTTTAACTGATATTTCTGGCCTTTAATGGCAATTGTACCGGTTTTAGCACCATTGTCTTTTCCTTTGCTATTGACCGACTTAATGATAAAATTAGCACTGACCCCTTTAAAGCTTTTCACTTTTGCGCTCACTGCATCTAATACTTTCTTTGCATTAGGATCATTCTGAGCCATGGTTATATTTACAAACAGCACCAAGACAAGAAATGGCAAGTAGATTTTTCTCATACTAGAATTTGATAGCTCGAATATACGAAATGAAAACATTTATTTGTGTACATGCAATCAAAGAGTATGACTTGATGATTCATATTAAGTTTAAAAGAACCCTTTTTTAAGAGAGAGAATCTAAGAATTGCTCCAATTCCATTTCAGTTTTAAATCGCACTTCTCTGGCTTTACTACCCTGATTCGGACCAACAATCCCAGCATCTTCTAGCTGATCCATTAATCGTCCAGCACGATTATAGCCCAATTTCATCCTTCTTTGAATAAGTGAAGTAGAACCAACGCCACTTTGTACAATTAGTCTTGCAGCATCTTCAAAAAGTGGATCGCGATCATTACCATCAAAATCTCTTCCTTCTAAATCTTTCTCATCAACATATTCAGGCAATAAAAAAGCCTGCGGATATCCTTTTTGATTTCCTATGAATGCACAAACTTTTTCTACCTCAGGCGTGTCAACAAATGCACATTGTAATCTGGTGATCTCGCCATTATAACTAACAAGCATATCCCCCTTTCCAATCAATTGTTCTGCACCACCTGCATCTAAAATAGTGCGACTATCAATCTTCGAAGAAACTTTAAAGGCAATCCGTGCAGGGAAATTAGCTTTGATAGTTCCTGTGATAATATTTACAGAAGGACGTTGTGTGGCTATGATTAAGTGAATCCCAATAGCCCTAGCAAGCTGTGCTAGCCGCGCAATAGGCATTTCTACTTCCTTCCCTGCAGTCATTATTAGATCTGCAAACTCATCCACTACCAACACAATGAATGGCAGGTACTGATGTCCTTTTTCGGGATTCAGCTTTCTTGCGGTGAATTTTTCGTTGTACTCTTTAATATTTCTACAACCTGCTTCCTTTAATAAATCATATCTAGTATCCATTTCAATACACAGCGCATTAAGTGTATGCACTACTTTCTTAGTGTCTGTAATGATCGCTTCTTCTTCGCCAGGTAATTTGTCTAAGAAATGTTTTTCAATCACGCGATACAAACTCAATTCTACTTTCTTAGGATCTACTAATACAAACTTTAACTGCGAAGGATGCTTCTTATACAATAATGAAACTAAGATGGTATTGATACCAACAGATTTACCCTGACCCGTTGCTCCAGCCATTAACAAGTGTGGCATTGCAGCTAAATCAACTATGAAGTTCTCATTATCGATCTTCTTACCAATTGCAATCGGTAATGAAAAATGATTATTGATGAATTTATCAGAAGCCAGCAAAGTTTTCATACTTACTACACTCTTGCGCACATTAGGAACTTCAATCCCAATGGTTCCTTTACCTGGAATAGGAGCAATGATTCGAATTCCCAATGCTGCCAAACTAAGTGCAATATCGTCTTCCAAATTTTTAATGCGACTGATCCGAACACCAGGTGCAGGAACGATCTCGTAAAGTGTTACAGTTGGTCCAACGGTAGCTGCAATCCGTTGAATAGCGATATCATAGTTTTTTAAAGTAGCAATGATCTGATTCTTGTGCGTCTCTAACTCTGCCGGATCGTGAACAATTTTTTCACTTCCATGAGTCTCTAACAAATCTAGTGTTGGATATTTATAGTCTTTTAAATCGAGTGTTGCATCGTATTGGGTACTTAAACTTCCGGGTGCAGCTTTAGGTGCGATTTTTTCTGTTTCGGGTTCTGGTACCGCTTTTATTTCTAATTCAAGATCCTCCTCTTCACTTGAAGTTGGCGAAGAAATATGAATTGGAATAGTATATACAGGAATAATTGGAGGAACTGCAATTTCAGTTGAATCAACCACTTCAATAGGCAAATCTTTTTCTTGCAAATCGAATTGGTTATACAGACTTTCCTCCTCTACAGTTTCAGGAACATTTAGCATCATGCCAGTGCCTTCATTCTTTAATTTATTCTGACTACCTGGCTCAGCAGATTCATGAATAAATAATTTAGCCTCCGTATTATTTTCATCCCACTCTTTAAAAACAGGTAATTCATCATCTTCTGGCACCGAAAATTGTTCAGTACCATTGTGCACACCTACTGCTTTCTTTTTGTTGAATGCTGGAATTTTAAAACTAGGATTAAAGCGCCAGATGATATAGATAAAAACCGCCATGATCAATAATGCACCGGTTCCTAATTTTCCCATCCATTTTATAAAGTACTCACTTGACAATTCTCCTACAGCTCCACCCCAAGAAAAATCAGAACCTCCAGTAGTAAATGCCAACGCCATACTCAATACCAATAAACCAACTACTACATATTTAATATTGCGACTAATATTGAACAGCTTTTTATCAAAAAGCAGGTTTACACCAAGAACAAAAAAGAAGGAGCAGAATAAATAAGATGCTACACCAAACCCCCTAAACATAAGTAGATGTGCCATATAAGCTCCCAATACACCTAATAAATTTGTTACACGCACATCTGTTGTTGCAAAAATGCGAACCCCAAATTGATGAACGATATCCTGGTCTTCTTGCCAGGTAAACAAATAAGAAGTGAAAGCAATAAACAAGAAAATAGCAGTCAACAAACTAATAGCCCCAGCAATCTTTCCGGTGCGTTCATCTTTAACAACTTCCGTAACCGTAATTTCCGTTTCCTTATCCTCATTGAGCATTTCAGGATCGGGGGGCGGCGGCGTTTTCTTTTTTAAGCTATTAGCCATAAAAACAAATATAAGCTATGCCTTAAAGCAGAAAGAGAAAGCGGCAAGGGATGTGCAAAACTGATTAAAAACAAAGTAGTTTTCCACCAAATCAGCCTTTATTGATGCCCCAAGCCAGTTGCAGCCAACCAGCAATGAAGAAAAGTCCGCCTGCTGGAGTAAAGGGACCCACTAATCTGAGCCATTCAATACCTGTAGCCGCTCTCAGTGTTAACAAATAGAGGGAACCACAAAAGAAGATCATCCCAACTTTAAAACAGGCAGCAGCATTGATGAGGAATCGATTGGGGTATTTTTCATATAGAATTGCAGTTATTGCTAGCGCAAAAACATGGTAGAATTGATACCTCAGGGCCGTTTCGTAAATGGGCATTGCAGCTTCAGGCAAGATGGCTTTTAGTGCGTGTGCCCCAAAAGCTCCCATTGCCACAGTAATGGCGCCCAAAATGGCAGCGGTGATTAAAAAATTTTTATGCATATTGCTTGACGATTTTTAAGAATGTCTGTTCATTAATAGCATTGTCTTTTAATATCATATTTGCCTGTTGGTAATCTGTCAAGCGCTCCATCCTTTTTTTCGTTAAGAACTGAAATAAGGCTTCATCGGATAAATTACTAATTAAAGGGCGATGAGATTTTTCAGGGATCAATCTTTCTACCAATTGTTCGATTGGGGGATCGATAAAAATAGTTGTTCCATTTTTATTCATCCAGTCCATATTATCATTATAGCAAGGCGTACCCCCACCTGTTCCAATAACAAACGACTTTTTCTCTTTGAACCAACGCAAAACTTTTGCTTCCTGTTTTCTAAAATATTCTTCCCCATCCTCAGCAAAAATTTCTGCAATTGTTTTTTCTTCATTCGACTCTATCAAAAAGTCGAGGTCGTATCCTCCTACCTTAAGTTTTTTCGACAGGAATTTTGTCCAATAGGATTTACCACTTCCCATCATTCCAACTAAAAATAACTTAGGCTTTATATCCTCGTTATGGTTCATCATTAAGCAACTTGTTATACAAATTATTTGAAAGCATTGAACCCAGTGACATCCATTCCCGTGATCAACAAATGAATATCATGTGTGCCTTCATAGGTAATGACACTTTCCAGATTCATCATATGACGCATAATACTATATTCTCCTGTAATACCCATCCCACCCAACATTTGTCTGGCATCACGTGCAATATTAGTAGCTATTTCACAGCTGTTTCTTTTAGCCATACTGATCTGTTGTGGTGTTGCCCTTCCATCATTCATCAACACCCCCAATCTCCATACCAATAATTGTCCTTTGGTAATTTCAGTGATCATTTCAGCCAATTTTTTCTGTTGCAACTGGAAACCACCAATGGGGCGATCGAACTGAATTCTTTCTTGTGAATAACGCAATGCTGTATCGTAACAATCCATCGCAGCGCCAAGAGCACCCCAGGCAATACCGTAACGTGCTTTTGATAAGCATCCTAATGGTCCTTTTAATCCTTTTACATTAGGTAGAATATTTTCTTTGGGAACTTTTACATTATCAAATACAAGTTCTCCTGTTGCACTAGCTCTTAAGCTCCATTTGCCATGAGTAGTTGGTGTACTGAATCCTTCCATACCTCTTTCTACAATTACACCAGTTATCTCACCCGCTTCATTCTTAGCCCAAACAACCGCAACCTGTGCAAATGGTGCATTGCTGATCCACATTTTTGCGCCATTCAAAATCACATGATCTCCTGCATCTTTGATATTAGTTAGCATTCCAGAAGGATTGCTTCCATGATCGGGTTCGGTTAATCCAAAACAGCCCAACCATTCACCGCTCGCTAACTTAGGTAAATATTTATTTCTTTGTGCTTCACTGCCATAAGCATAAATAGGATACATTACTAATGAGCCTTGTACACTAGCTGTACTTCTAACACCGCTATCTCCCCGCTCTAATTCCTGCATCATTAAACCATAACTGATATAGTCTAATCCCCCGCCACCGTATTGTTCTGGAACAGTTGGACCAAAGCAGCCCATCTCCCCTAATTGCTTTACAATTTGAATAGGAAATTCAGCACGTTGTGCATAGTCTTCAATAATGGGTGATATTTCTTTTTTTACATAACTACGTACAGATTCTCTGATAAGCTTATGCTCTTCAGTAAATAGTTCATCTAATAAATAATAATCGGGCGATTGAAAAAGATCGGTTCTAGCGGCCATAGTTGTAAATTATATGCGATGTAAATACCGACTTTGTCGGTTTAGACTCAACAACAAAATTAAAGGGATGAAATCAGTTGAACCGCTTTTGTTGTATTTTTATTTCAATCAATCTTAAAACCACCTAATTGTCTACGCCCCAACCCTCCCAAACGAATCCTAGATCAACCTGGTATCAGATCAGAACCAACCTTAGTTTTTATGTGTTAATTGCTATTGCGGCTGGTATATTGCTAGGCTATTTTTATCCAGCAACCGCAATAAAAATGGAAGTGGTGGGTAAGCGGTTTGTAGACGGCATCAAGTTATTCATCGTACCCATCATATTTCTAACAATTGTGCTAGGAATTAGTAGTATCGGTGATCTTAGAAAAGTGGGGCGGATCGGCATCAAATCTTTACTCTATTTTGAAATAGTAACTACACTTGCATTAGGTATTGGAATCATGGTGGCTATTTTGTTAGAACCGGGAAAAATTGATAGAACTGGACTTGCTATTCAAGACGCATCAAAATATACCAGTCAGGCTGGAGCTAGTTTTGATTGGCTACAATTTCTAAAAGCAAATACCACATTACAAGTACTGATTTTAGCAATTATTGTTGGAATAATTCTAAACTACTCAAAACACAGATTAAAAGCAGTCCATTTTTTCGGGATCATTTCTCACTACGTTTTTACTGCTTTGAAATGGTTTATGTATCTAGCTCCGATTGGCGCATTTGGTGGCATGGCATTTACAATCGGAAAGTTTGGATTAAGAACTTTGGTGCCATTGGCTAAACTGATGGGCTGTGTGTATTTAACAATGTTCCTCTTTATTTTTTTAGTATTAGGCTCTATCATGCGATATAGCAAACTAAGTATCTGGGAATATTTAAAAGATATTAAAGAAGAATTGTTAATCGTTCTCGGAACATCTTCATCCGAAGCTGCCCTACCATCGATCATGCGAAAGTTAGAAAAAATGGGATGCAGTAAATCAGTTGTGGGACTAGTTGTACCTACTGGTTATTCTTTTAACCTAGATGGCACATCGATCTATCTTTCTATGGCTGCTATTTTCCTGGCACAATTGTATAATGTTTCTTTAAGTGCCAGTGAATTGGGTATGATGTTATTGGTATTGATGATCACTTCAAAGGGGGCCGCTGGCGTAACTGGAAGTGGATTTATTGTTCTTGCGTCAACACTTGCAGCATTACATCGAATTCCCTTAGAAGGTTTAGCATTCTTATTAGGAGTTGATAAATTTATGAGTGAAGCAAGAGCCATTACTAATTTAATAGGTAATGGTGTAGCTACATTAGTGATCGCAAAGAGTGAAAAAGAATGGGTGAAGCCCTAATAAAATTTTTGTTATGAATTTTGATTTCAATTCCAATGCCGAATATGCTCAACAGCAGGATGCAATAGACCTGCTCGCTACTTTTAAATCGAAATTTTATTTTCCCCAACACAAAGAAAAAAAACGCAATTTATTTTTGTGGTAATTCATTAGGATTACAACCCAAAAGCTTTGCAGATACTATTGCAATTGAAATGAATGCGTGGAGAGATCTAGCAATTGGTGGATACTTTGGCGGAAAAAATCCATGGCTTTTTTATCATGAATTACTCACCTCTAGTTTAGCTAAAATTATTGGAGCTAACATGGAGGAAATTACAGTAACGAATACATTGACGGTTAATCTCCATTTGATGTTGATGAGTTTTTATAAACCAACAAAAGATCGTTATAAGATTTTGATGGAAGCGGGTGCTTTTCCCTCCGATCAATATGCAGTTGAAACGATCCTGAAACATTTTGGTTTAGACCCAGCTGATGCTCTTATTGAAATTTCTCCATTGGGTGATGAAAAATTATTACACACAGATTCCATAATTGCAACCATTGCGGAAAATGCAAATAGCATTGCATTAGTGCTACTAGGGGGCATGAATTATTATACTGGGCAGTTTTATAATCTAGAAAAAATTACGCAGGCTGCTCATGCTATTGGCGCCATAGCAGGATTTGATCTTGCGCATGTTGTTGGGAATATTCCTATTGAATTGCATCAATGGAAAGTTGACTTTGCAGTATGGTGCAGCTATAAATATTTAAACGCCGGACCAGGAGCTGTAGGCGGTATTTATGTTCACGAAAAATGGGCCGGTAATATTGATACACCTAGATTAGGGGGATGGTGGGGCAATGATGAGAAAACAAGGTTTAAAATGGAAAAGGGATTTATTGCCAAGCCCAATGCAAGCGGTTGGAATATCAGTACCACTCCAGTTTTTAATATGATCGGATTAAAAGCCTCCCTTGAGATTTTTGATGAAGCGGGCATACTCGCCATTCGCAAAAAAAGTATTCATCTAACCTCTTATCTCGAATATTTGTTGCATCAACTACCACAACTTTCATTTGAAATAATAACACCTAATGCTGTAGAAGAAAGAGGTGCTCAATTATCGCTTTATTTTAAAGAGAATGGAAGAGCCATTCATGATAAGATGTTGGAGAATGGCATTATTGTAGATTATAGAGAACCCGGTGTGATTCGTGTCGCACCGGCACCGCTATATTGTAGCTTTATGGATGTCTATCAATTTTATGTTACCTTAAAAGAACATTTCTAAACCTACTCTCAACCTATGAGCACGCATATCAACAGTTTTTTGTGTTTGGGTGATTCATATACAATTGGTGAATCAGTTCCCCTGCATGAGGGTTTCCCTTATCAAACAACGCAACTTTTAAGATCTGCAGGACTGCATTTTCATGCACCAGAAATTGTTGCGCAGACGGGGTGGACAAGTTTTGAATTAGCCGACCATTTGATTAATTGGAAACTGAACTCAACCTATGATTATGTGAGTCTGTTAATTGGCGTGAACAATCAATATCGTGGTTTGGCAATCACCGACTTTGCAAATGATTTTGAATTTTTGGTAAAAAAAGCTATTCATTTTACGAATAATAAAGCGGATCATGTGGTGGTTTTATCAATTCCAGATTGGACGGCAACAGCTTTTGCTAAGCAACAAAATAAAAACGTGTTAAGTAAAGAAATTGATGCCTATAACGAAATTTGCAAAACGATATCCGCAAAATTTCATGTGCAGTATATTGATATAACAACAGATAGTCGTTTAGCAAAAACAGATACTAGCCTTTTGGCTATCGACCATTTACACTATTCTGCAAAAGCCTATGCTATTTGGGCTAAAAAGATTTTTAATATCCTTAAGAAGTGATTTCTATTTAAGATATCCACTCATTTCATTTCTGTAAGCTTCAGAAACGATTCCTGCCTGCTCAGCAAAATCAGTACCTGAACTGGCAAAAATTACTGCACGGCTTGCATTCACTAATAGGCCACAATCGCTATTCATTCCAAATTTAGATACTTCTTCCAAACTACCTCCTTGTGCACCAACTCCTGGAACCAATAAAAAATGATCAGGTATAATGGAGCGGATATTTTCCAAATCACTTGCACGAGTGGCACCAACAACAAACATGAGGTTATTGGGTGTTCCCCATGAAGCTACTTTTTCCAAAACTTTTTCATATAAACGTTTCTCCGTATTACCCTGCAAAATATTGGGAACCATTGATTGTTCTTGCGCTTGACTCTTCACCAACAATTGCTGGAAATCGTTTCCACCTGCATTCGAAGTAAGTCCCAGTACAATACTCCATTTACCTTCATATTCTAAAAAAGGCCTAACACTATCTTCTCCCATATAGGGTGCAATGGTTACCGCATCAAAAGGAAGTACTTCAAAAAATGTTTTTGCATATTGCGCAGAAGTGTTTCCGATATCACCTCTTTTGGCATCTGCAATTTTAAAATGAGTCTCAGGGATATAGTAAAGCGTTTTTTCCATACTCTCCCATCCCTTCATACCCTGTGATTCATAAAAAGCAGTATTAATCTTGTAACTCACACAATAGTCTTTCGTTGCATCAATGATCGCTTTATTGAATTCAAAAACCGGGTCGGCCAGACCCCTTAGATGTTTGGGGATTTTGGTGATATCGGTATCTAATCCAACACAGAGATAGTTCTGTTTACTTCTTATCTGTTGTACTAATTGAGATCGATTCATATAGCAAATGTAACGGCGGGGAGGTTAAAAATAAAATCAGCCACCAAGAACGCCCATGTCTTGGTGGCTGAACTATAAAAAATTATAACTAATAAGTATATACTTGGTATCCCCAAGCTGGCAGACTAAATGACTGACTGGCTTTGATATTTGATTTGGCTGCAGTAAATAATTCTGTAGCATCACCAGCAATTGAAGCATCAGCGATCGTAACGGTTTGTGGTTTAGCTGTAAAATTCAGCACCACTAATACCTTACTATTTTTTGCGCTGCGGGTGTAGGCATAGATGCTAGCATCTGCACTTGAAACCAATTTTTTGAAATCGGCATTCGCTGCTAAGGCTGGGGTATTACTATGTAAATTCAATAGCTTCTTATAGAATGGTGCCCTTGCATATTTCGCAAACGGAATGGTATCTTTTTCAAAGAAAGAAATAGCACGTAACAAAGGTTCTTCCTGACTGCTGTAGATCAATGGCACAGAGCGTTTCATTGTTTGTGTCAATACAGCAAATGCTGTGTGCGATTCACCAGGCATCGTACCAAAGTCGGCTTTATTCCAACTATTCTCATCATGATCACTTGTGAAATACATTCTTAAAGCATTTGTAGGAAATGTGCTGTCATTTTTATTAACCACACTATCCAAAGCAAAAGCTGGACGCTTTCCAGCGGCAATCAATTTCATCATTGAAAATTCAGACCAAGTATAGGTTGCATCAAATCCAACTTTGTGCATTCTACCCATGTCCCCTTCTGCCAACATGAAAATATTTTTCTCTTTTTTCAAAATAGGGATTGCTTTCAACCAGAAAGAATCTGCTACTTCAGGAGCTACATCGCAACGGAATCCATCTATATCAGATGTTTTGAGCCAATACTGCATCGATGCAATCATACTATCAACCAATGCAGGATTCTTATAGTTTAGTTTTCTGGTATCGGTCCAGTCGAACTGAGAAATAGCCTTCCCAGTACTATCCTGAACATAAAAATCTGGATGTGATTTCAACCAAGGATGGTCCGCACCTGTATGATTAGGAACCCAATCGATTACCACTTTAAAACCCATTTCATGTGCTTTTTTCACTAATGCATTCCAATCTGCCAGAGTACCATATTCAGGGTTAATCTCGGTATAACTTGATACCGCATAATAACTACCCAAAGTACCCTTTCTATCTACTTTGCTAATTGGATTTATAGGCATAAACCAAAGGGTGTTCACTCCCATTTCTTTTAAGCGGTCGAGGTGTTTGGCAAATGCATTGAAAGTGCCTTCGGCAGTATACTGCCGAATATTGACTTCATAAATATTACTATTCATGATCCAAGCAGGGTGGCCATCTACAGTAGCCGTGTCTAGCTTAGCAGCAGACTTTTCAGAGGGGTTAGAACAGGAGCTGATGGTCAAGGCCATCAGTGCCACATAGAGTAGTTTATTGAATGACATAACAATCGTTTAGGGCATAAAATTATTGATTATTGTGTAAAATGAACACATTATTGAAAAAAATCTTACTAGATGGGCCAAAAAGGGAGTGGACTAATTTCTTAAAAGTTTACACTTGGATCAAAACACACGCTTTATACAATAATTACTTACCATTTTCGGCATCCGATTGTATCTTTAGTTGCTCAATTATTTTATGCGGAAATTTTTTGTTTTCTCCTTAGTTTTATTTGCATCATGTAGCAACAATCAGGTTACTTATTTGAAGGCTGAAAATGCATTTGATGCTGGCAGAGAATTTGTTGATGGTACATTGAAGGGTGACTTTAAAAAATCAGCATTTTATATGCTTGCAGATTCTGTTAACCAACAATTTTTGAAAGTACAAGAAAAAGAGTTTCGTTTAAAGGATAAGGAAGGTCGCCAGCAATTAAGAACCGCATCAATTAATATTCAACTAGTAGAAGATTTGGATAGTACAACTAGTATCATACACTATAATAATTCCTTTGATAAAATAAAGCAATCAATTAAAGTGATCAAGCAAAATAACATTTGGTTGGTTGATTATAAATATAGCTTTCAAAATAAATCTGTACATTAAATTAAAATTCATGTTCCTATGAAGACTCAATATGTTTTACATCCCTGGCATAGTGTTCCATATGGCGAAAATGCACCACGCGTAGTTACTGCTGTCATAGAAATTCCTATGGGCGCCCGTTGTAAATATGAGATCGATAAGGAGTCTGGTTTATTAAAGCTAGATCGTGTAATATTTTCCTCTTTCTATTACCCATGTAATTATGGATTTATCCCGCAAACATATGGTGGAGATCATGATCCTCTAGATATCTTGGTTATTACTTCTCTTCCAGTAGTTCCACTTACCCTAATGGATGCAAAAGTAGTTGGTGTAATGCAAATGGTTGATGGTGGAGAAGCTGATGATAAAATCATTGCTGTTGCAGCCAATGATCCTGGCGTTAACCATTATAACAATATTGAAGAGTTGCCTAAACACTTCTTCGACGAATTGAGACATTTCTTTGAAGAATATAAAAAATTAGAAAACAAAACTGTAGTAGTAGAAGAATTTGGTGATAAGGCCCAGGCATTAAACATCATCAAAGAAGCTATTCAATTCTATAAAGAAACCTTTACTCCCTAATTAATTGCTTTGCGCATGACTACCGCTACCATATTATTATTATTGCTTGTTGGCCTTGTTGCTGGCATTTTAAGTGGACTTATAGGTATTGGTGGTGGTATTATTATGGTACCTGCGCTGGTGCTTTTTCTTGGATTTGCCCAAAAACAGGCGCAGGGAACTTCTTTGGGAATTATGTTATTGCCAGTAGGAATTTTGGCTGTCTTTCAATATTACAAACAGGGCTATATCAACTTTAATACTGTTTTTATTATGTCAGCGGCATTTGTGGTGGGCGGATTCATAGGTAGTAAAATAGCATTGAATTTGAGCGACGATAAAATGAAAAAAGTCTTTGCTATTGTGCTCATGCTAGTATCCCTCAAAATGTTGTTTTATGACAAATCAACCAAAAAATCTCCCGATCCCACGATCAATGTTCCTAGTCAGAATATTGAAAACAAACCGGGATAGGGTTTAAAATTTGATTCCCGACCCTTATCTTTGCAAAAAAAGTAACAAATGGAAGCAACAAAATCTACTGGTAAGTATTGGCTTTGGTTCTTTATCTGGTTGGGTATCTTGATTACCCTTTTAGTTGTATACCGTGAATTTTTCTGGCTGGCTTTACCCGGCACAGTTACTTATTTTGCTAAGGCAATGAATCTGATTTAGTCTAATTAATTCTATATAAATAAAGCAGCTTTCGGGCTGCTTTTGTTTTTAGTGGTATCGCTTAATAATTCTTAGATGATGGGTTCTTTCGCCTGTATCTCTATTAATAATACCCATATTATCGATATCATCTATTCTTACTTTTCCTGAAGCATGGACGATAGTTGATGCACTAAGCATGATACCGACATGCGTAATCTTACCCTCTGCGTTATCAAAAAATGCCAGATCGCCACATGTTGCTTCTTGTAAAAACCCAACGATCTCTCCTATTGCAGCCTGCTGATAAGCATCTCGAGGCAATTGAATATTTAAAAACCGAAATGACTGTTGTGTAAATCCGCTGCAATCAATTCCATAAATGGTTCTTCCGCCCCATAAATAGGCAGTGTTCAAAAAATTACCTGTGATCCATTGGATGGTTTCTTCATTAAATAAAGCCTCTTTAGGATTCCAATATTTGCCCTCAAAAAGCATTTTATAATGTCCGATTTGAGTAGTACTATGTTCAAAAAATTGTAAAGGCACCCCAAATGGGATATGCATTTTACTGCCATTAATCAGAACAGTACCTAACAGATCAGCATTTAACAGATCATTTTTAGCCTGAATTTGGCTATCCAGTATTTCATGAACCTGATTGCTTTGGCACCAACCAATATAATCGTCGTTTACAACACGCAGCTTATAGAAATCTTTTGATTTTTCAAGTAATTCAGCAACTTCTCCAAATAAAAATTGACTAACCATTTCTGATCGATGAGCGGGTTCTGCTCTTAATGGTATTACGGGAACTATCGGACTAACAAAAGGCATTCAATAAATTTAAATACAAGGTATGGAATTTTACAAATTGTGCATCTTTCAAAAAATGTTTAATTTAACATCGTGCCAAAAGATATCTACGCACATATCAGCGATCAAGAACTGCTTGAGAAATTTAAAAAAGACCAGGATAATCTTTGGCTAGGGATCTTGTTGCAACGCTATACCCTCTTGCTATTAGGGGTTTGCATGAAATATTTGAAAGATGAAGATGCAGCAAAAGATGCGGTACAACAGGTATTCCTAAAAGTAATTACCGAATTACAAAAATATAAGGTTGACTACTTGAAAAGTTGGTTGTATACTATCGCAAGGAATCATTGTCTTATGCAACTAAGAGATAAAACGCATAAAGTAAGTGTTTCTGAAGAAATGAATATAGCAGAAGAACCTGTAGATGAATTTAGTGTAATGGATAAAGAGCATACACTTAATTTATTAGAACTTTCGATTAATGAATTAAATGCACCACAGAAAACCTGTGTAACTTTATTTTATTTGCATAAAAAAAGCTACCAAGAGATAGTTGAAAATACTGGATTCAGCTTATTACAGGTAAAGAGTTATATTCAAAATGGTAAACGCAATTTAAAACTCTTGGTTACTGAAAAAATGAAGCAAGCATAATGTCAGATTTAAAGAAAATATTAGATCAGGGTTCTGAGCCAAACGAAGAAGCACTAAGAAGATACCTAGAAGGTACAGCTTCTGAAGAAGAACGTTTTGCAATTGAAAACCAAATGGCTGATGAGGATTTTATGAATGATGCGGTGGAAGGGTTACAAAATTTCAAAAATCAGCATCAAATGCAGGATTATGTAAACCAGATCAATAAAGAACTACATAAACAAACCAATAAGAAAAAAAGACGCCGCTTAAAGCGCCATATGGAAGATCAGAATTGGACTCTGATCTCAGTTATTTTAATTATTATATTATGTATACTTGGATATTTTGTAATACACCTTACAGAACAACAACACAAAAAAGAAAATCAGATTGAACAAAAAAAATAACTGTTTAGATCCTACATAATTTTTCGATTATAGATATGTGTTGTGGATAGGCCGCTATCAATTCTTTACTCTTTGCCAATTCGAAATCCATAAAATCAAATCCTGGAGATACGGTACATCCTACAAATGAAAAAAGACTTTCATCTGCAGGAATTGAGGCAAACCATGCCCCAGCTGGCACTGTGGCCTGAAATGTTTGTCCCTTTTCAATATTCGCCCCTAACTGAATCTTTTCTAAAACTCCATTTGTGTGGATCACGTAAATGTCTAGTGCTTGACCACTGTAAAAATGCCAAACTTCATCACTTTGAATCCGATGAAATGCAGAAAAATTTCCTTTATCCAATAAAAAATAAATCGCAGTTGCAAAATGCCTATTACCATTAAACCTTGTTGGTAATGCATCCTTATCAATCAATTCTTCGGAACGATAGGTTTCTTTATAATAACCTCCTTCAGGATGTGGCATCATTTGATAATAGGCTACAATATCATTAATGGAAAGCTTTGAAAACATATAAATTATTCAATGATTAATCTTCTTCCTCTTCTTCCGGAACAAATGGAACAGTTTTTTTTTGTTTAGGCGAAACTTCATTGATCAATTCGGCAACAAGTGCAGTCCACCCACTTTGGTGACTAGCGCCTAATCCTCTTCCATTATCGCCATGAAAATATTCATAAAACAAAACCAGGTCTTTATTTTCAGGCTGACAATAAAACCAATTTTGTTCTGCATTTAATTGTCTACAGTTCGCTCCATCTAATTCAAATAGACTGATCACACGCTTAGTTAATTCCTTTGATACTTCAGTGAGCGTCATAAAATTTCCAGAACCGGTTGGATAATCAATGCTGAGTGATTCATCATAGAATTCCCCAAATTTTTTGATGCTTTGAATGATCAAATAATTAATGGGCATCCACACGGGTCCACGCCAGTTACTATTTCCTCCAAAAAAATCGGAAGTACTATCACCTGGATCGTATTTGATCGAATAATCTGTTCCTTCAATATTTACGCTATAAGGATTTTCCTCATGGTATTTTGATAATGCGCGAATTCCTCCTGGAGAAAGGAATTCGGTCTCATTCAATAATCTTTGTAGCAAAGAGATCAACCTATCTTTCGGGATCAGCGATATCAAGATCTTATCTTCTTCCGCTTTCTCCTCATTCGGCCAGAATTTTTTATTCTTCAAACGATATTGCTCAAACCAAGTAATCCGTTTTGTAAAATCCTGTAATTTCTCAAATACTTTTTTATTAATGATTGAAACAGCGAATAATGAGGTAAGTCCAACTATTGATTGGATGCGTAACTGAATAGGTTTATTTCCAGCCAATCCCAATGTATCATAGTAAAATTTGTCTTCGTCGTTCCACATACCCATTTCATTCAATGCCTCTGCTATTAAAACAAAGTGCTCAAAAAACTTAGTAGCAGAATCTTCGAAAGCCTCATCGTGCATGGATATTTCAATGGCCATATCCATCAGGTTCAATGCATACATTCCCATCCAACTAGTTCCATCGGCTTGTTCCAATTGCGCTTGACTATGTAATTGGATACTTCTATTAAAAACACCAATATTATCCAACCCTAAGAATCCCCCCTCAAATATATTATTCCCGTTTTTATCTTTCCGATTGATCCACCAAGTAAAATTGATAATGAGTTTATGGAATATTTTTTTCAAGAAAACAATATCACCCTTCCCTGTTTGCTTTTTCTCAATATTATACACTTGCAAAGCGGCCCAAGCTTGAACAGGAGGATTCACATCACTGAAATTCCACTCATATGCAGGCAACTGACCATCGGGTTTCATATACCACTCTCGCATAACCAAACTTAGCTGATGCTTTGCAAAAGTGGGGTCGATCATGGCCATCGGAACACAATGAAAAGCCAGATCCCATGCGGCATACCAAGGATATTCCCATTTATCGGGCATCAGTATCACGTCCTGATTTTTTAGATGCTGCCAATCATGGTTACGTCCTTTTTTTCTTTGATCAGTATTGGGTGCGATCTTATCGCTATTACCGATCCACTTTTCAATATCGTAGTGGTAGTATTGCTTACTCCATAATAACCCTGCTAATGCCTGACGTTGAATATTTCGTGTATCATCATTTAAACAATCGGGCAACACTTCATTATAGAAATCATCAGCCTCCGATTTACGTTGTTGAAAAATACTTTCATATCCTTTTGAAAAAGGGGCATCAATCAATACATCGCCTAGTCTTAAATAAATAACTTTAGAAGTGCCCCCTGCAATTTTTAAATTGTATACAGGTGCAAACTTTGTTCCCGAAGTTTTATCGCGTAGCCCTTGAACATCCTTCTGAACAATTATTGCATCGTTGAATGCGTCTTTTACAAATTTCGACTCATTAGGTGTGCCGTACAGTTTTTCTGTATTGGTTTCATTCTCTGTAAAAAAGCGATCATTCGCTTTTTGATAATATAAATAATAACTACCCAAACGCTCGTGTGTTGCTCGCACAACCCCTTCTTTCACTTCTTCAATAACAGGCTTTTTAATCACATCTTTTTGCTGCCAGCGATTATAAAACCAAAGATTAGGAACTAAAGTAATAGGCGCAGCTTCTTTTCCCCGATTGATTATTTCAATTTTGATCCCAATATCTCTTTTGCTATATTTTGCATAAGTGATATACACATCAAAATATTTATTGTCATCAAAAACACCTGTGTCTAAAATCTCAAATTCAGGTTCGTTTTTTGAACGATTAGCATTCGCATCGATCAGTTGCTGATAAGGAAAAGCTGCCTGCGGATATTTGTACAACATCTGCATATAATAATGCGATGGTATATTATCTAAATAATAGTATAACTCTTTTACATCTTCCCCGTGATTACCCTGGTAATTTCCTAAGCCAAATAATCGTTCTTTTAAAATATCATCTTTGCCATTCCATAGGGAAATTGCAAAACACATATTTCCAAAAAAATCAGAGATTCCACCTAATCCATCTTCTCCCCAGAGATAAGACCTACTATGTGCATGGTTAAAAGGAAAGTAATTCCATGCATCGCCATTACCACTATAGTCCTCCCGCACAGTTCCCCATTGCCTCTCGGAAAGATAGGGCCCCCATTGTTCTAAGGGAACTTTCTTTCCTGCATTCACTTTCAATCTTTGATGCTCTGCCGTCATTCTAAATTATTCTAATAACCCTGATTAATTAATTGTTATATAAAATTAGGGATGAATATAGGACAATAAACGGGAACACATCTTCCGAAAAGTGCACATTATCATCGCAATTGATTGAAAATAACAGAAGTTCAAACAACTATTTTGCTTTTTCTCGATCTTCCGGTTTTCCTCTTTTATAAATAACTAAACCGTTTAAGAAATTGCGCAATACTTGATCTCCTGCTTCCACATAATTGGGATGATCTTCATGGCGAAACAAATCGCCCAATGCGCCCTTGGTGATTTTGAAATCTACCAATGAAAGAATATGAATCATGTCTTCTGTTTTCAATTCAAGGGCAACACGTATTTTCTTGAGAATATCATTATTTGTGAGCATAGGTCAAAAATTAATTAGAGAATAAAGGTAGTTTTTATGTGAAAAGCTTGCAGGATTTCTTTTATACCTTCGAGCGAATTGTACAACCTATGTTGAAAACGGGATACCGATATTTTGCGATTCACAAGCCTTATGATATGGTATCGCAATTCATTAGTTCACATGAGGTTCGATTATTGGGTGATTTAAATTTCGAATTTCCTGAAGGCATTCATGCTATTGGCAGATTGGATAATCACTCTGAAGGATTACTGCTCTTAACCACCAATCCAAAGGTAACAAGATTACTTTTTCAAGGTGAAACAGCGCATGGCAGGAAATATTTGGTACAGGTAAAGAACCGGATTAATGAAGAGACATTGCAAAAATTGCAAGCTGGTATAGCCATTCAAATTAAAGGTGGGGGCGACTATATTACACAACCTTGCAAGGTTCAAATTGTTGCTAAACCTGATTATTTAGATAGTCCACCCCATGAGATCCCCGCTCATTTACCGCATACTTGGTTGTTGATTGAACTAACTGAAGGAAAATTTCATCAGGTAAGAAAGATGGTGGCAGCGGTACATCATAAATGCAAAAGACTGATCAGACTTTCAATCGAAGACCTTGAACTAGCTCCCCTAAAATCTGGTGAAGTTCTGGAGTTAGAAGAATCTGATTTTTTTCGACTCTTAAGAATAAATAATTACAATTAAGTGTTGGCTCTTCACTTTTATCTCTTAACTTTTATCTTTTCACTTCTTCTTCCACTCTTCACTCTTCACTTTTATCTTTTATCTCTTCACTTCTTCTTCCACTCTTCACTCTTCACTCTTCACTCTTCACTTTTATCTTTTATCTTTTATCTTTTATCTCTTATCTTTTATCTCTTCACTTTCTTCAAGAAAGACCTTCTCTTCCCAATAAGACAAAGCTGCTTCATATACAGATTGTTTCATCTTTTTATTTGGCAATGGCATTGTTGGCAATCCAGGAAAAGCAGTAATTAAAAAATGAGCGGTTGCTTGCAAATTAACCACCACCGTTAAAAATTCAGTTCGAGGTAATTCTTCAACTATTGCATGCCATAGAAATTGTCCCCGATTCCATTTTCGATATGGCTCTTTAGTACTTATTTGAGCTAGCTTATTTTTATCATAGACTCCCAAACTGCCTATTCCTGTTGGAAATTGAGGTTTTGAAAAACGGAATACCAGTTCCAAATATTTTTGTGTTTCCCTTGTTTCTATGATTTGTTTTCCAGAAAATTGTATTAGTAACGATTTGATATCAGATGCAAATTCTTGATCAAATTTCGATCCGGGGATAGCCAAATTTTCATTAATCGCTTTATGTTGATATCCTCTTTCTAACAAACAATTTCTAGCATTATCATTAATGTATTCAAAATGCCGAAGCATATGAAAGAGGGCATGATCGTTATAGCTAAGTTTAGTAAAGTCCATAAAAAAACCACTACACGAAAAATAACGTGTAGTGGTTAAAGTTAAAAACAAATTAGCATGCAATGTTCAGTAAAATGCTTATCAAATTACTTCACCATTAGCTCGTGCTGATAGTTTAGTGAATCTAGTTCTAAGCTAACTCTATCTAAATCTTTCAGCATCTTGGTCTTTGTTATTTCAGAAAGACCCGGCATTTCTTTATAATAATTAATTCCACTACGAAGGTTCTGAAAGAAAGTAGTATAATATTTAGTTTTCTTCTCAAACTGTCCAGCATCTATATCTTCCTGGATCTGCTCTTTTAGATAATCAATGTATAAATACAATTCCGCAACAAACATATGCGGACGACTTGATTGCATCATCACATTATCGCGACCATAAATATGATCAATCATTGTTGAAAGGGAAACAACTTTCGAAAAGTTAACAATGTTCGGGCCCGGACAAATAGTAACTGCATCCAATTTCTTAACTAATACTTTATCATAGTTAATAGCTGCAGAATTGCTTAATCCAACACATAAACATTCTTTATCTAGCAATTCACTTACTTGCTTTTGCAAAGCGGCAGGAGGCAAGTTCAATGAATTCAATTGTTCCATTTTCAGCTTAATATATTTTTTCGAAGCTGTACAAATAGGTTCAGTTGTAAATTCAGTATTAAAGCTTAAGTGTTTTTCTGTACAAGGACTTCCAGGGTTGCCGATACTGATTCTTTCATATTTCTCCGCCTCAGAACTGGTACCCTTTAAATAATGGAAACGTACACCCAAAGGTGATACATGACTTAATTTTACATTTTTGTCTTTTGAAGAAGCCAATAACTTCAAGGTTGGCTCATCTACTGTTGTAGCTTCTGGCACTAATAAAAACGGTGTACCCCAGCCTGTGCTATCAAATTTATAATGGTTGTGTAAATAAGCATCTTCCTCATGAGTACCAATACCGCCTTGTACCGTAAATAAAATATCTGGAGGGGTATCAAATTGTTTATTATTTTTCTTTAGTTGTGCAGCGTTAAAAATCTCAAACAAAGTGTCTGTTAATTCCTGACGATTTAATTTGAACTCTTCTAAGATTGGTCCCATTAAAAATCCTTCTGTTGCAAAAGCATGACCTCCACAATTCAGTCCCGACTCAACTCTAAATTCGCTGACCCATATTCCTTTTTTTGCAAGGTATTTTCCCTGAATCAAAGCAGAACGATAATCACTTACTTTAATGATCACGCCTTTATTAAAACTGCCATCTTCATTCAAATCAAACTGGCTACATTGTTCCAAATAATTATATAACCTTGGATTCAAGCCAGCAGAGAATACAACCGATGAATGTGTAAGATTGCTATTAACGTAACCTCTTAATGCTGTTACTGCATCAGATCCATCGGGAACAGGAACACCTTCTTTATCGTAAATATTTCTGTCCAACTTGGTCATAATATTTACATCAATGCGTCCAGGTTTGATATTATCACGTAAATATTTTTCCATTTGAGTCTTCTCTTGCGACTCACCAGTTTGCATCATTTGATGATACAATAGTTTCAACTTGCTATCATCAGGAAGCATCTCGAAATATTTTACAATTTCCGATCCAGCTTCAAAAGCAGCATGCTTCAATTTTTCAACCTGCTGCGAAACAATGGTATTTACCAAGTTCAAATAATCGGTAATTCTTTTAGCTCGATAGTCTTCTACATCTGTATTAATGGGAACGTAGGGTTGATTAATGGTAGGGTAATAATAGCTACGCATCATTTCAATCAAACGGTCTTCCACGATCGACATTACGGAAGAAATTCCAAAGCGAGCAACCTTAATGGGGCTATCAATGGTGTAAGCTAAACCCATTACAGGAATATGAAATTTGTGATAAGGGTTCTGATACATTTAAATAAAATCTATGTGGGTAAATGATATTTTCTTTTCATTACAAAAAACAGGTTATTACCTGCGATAATAACCTGTCTATTGCAACGCCTTACAAATGTAACTGTTTGAGTCACGGTTAAATATGACTTTTATCATACAGAATTAATCAAAAAAACCCAGACTTTTCGGTTCTAACGAATTAATTAACTGGCCTTTCCCAAATTATTTTTTTCCCAAAACCTAGGGTACTGTCGGTATACTTGATCCGATTCAATTTCACTGTCCACACTTCACCTGCCATTGCCACTGCCATTGGATTTGTCTTGTAATACTGTATTCCGGCCGACTTGGCCAGTTCATCATCAAAGGATAGGACTGTTCCTTCAAACTGAATTCCCTTTACTTGTAGTTTATTTAATTTGTCAGGCAATATAGTACCTGCCACAACTTGGTTCGTTAAAAGAAACCCTGCGTGATTTGAATCATGAGAAGATTTAAAATACAGTAATCCTCCTTTCAGGTCCACTGCATAAAAACAGGTGAAACAATATGGCAGGCCCTGTGGGTCGAGACAAGCAAAGGATGCACAGGTATTTTCTTCCAAAAAACTATTGAAATATTCGTTCATACAATTTTTATGATTTTAACTGGACAGGCTTTCGCAACTTCAATAGTGAGCAGTTCAATTGATGGATTAAGTGGCAGAATATAAATGGTTTTTTTTTCTATTGCTCTAAGTAAAGTGGCTTTACCATCTTTTTTTGACATGCGCCAAATTTCTGGTTGCATTTCAAAACACACACTGCAGCCAATACATTTATCACGATAGTGAATAATTTTAGCCATTAGGATTTCACGATTTTATATAGTTTATCCTGGCCTGTTAGTTTAGTAGGAAATGGAAAAGTGATTTTATCGCCCTTAGCTGCGGCTTGGGCTTTTTCTCCATTTACAACAAGTGTATTGATTGTTTCTTTTGCCATTCCAATTGCAGGGCCGATAATCATTAGTTCATCGCCTTCTTTGATGCTACCTGCTTCAATTAAGAATTCACCTACTTTAATTTTTGGATAATAATTAGTTGATTTACCCAGATAAATTTTTCTTTCCTCTGCAATAGAACCCGGAGTGGAAGTCCATTCTCCTAATTTTCGTCCCAAATAATATCCTTCCCAAAAACCCCGGTTATATACTTTTGATAAACGTTCTAGCCAATCTTTTTTCTTTTCTTCTGTATACTCATTTGCTATAACGGCATCAATGGCTTCGCGATAACAAGCGGTTACTTCATGCACATAATCGGCACCCTTACTTCTACCCTCGATCTTTAATACATCTACTCCACTATTAATTAGCTGATCAAGGATATCAACTGTACAAAGGTCTTTGGGCGACATGATATATTCATTATCGATCACCAGCTCTTCATTCGTCTCGGTATCTTTAACTGTATAGGATCTACGGCAATTTTGTATACAGGCCCCTCGATTTGCAGCAGCATTTTGCGTATGTAAACTCAGATAACATTTACCAGAGATCGCCATACAAAGTGCTCCATGAACAAATAATTCGATCTTGATTAATTCACCTGAGATACCTCTGATATTTCTCCTTTTAATCTCTTTGCTGATATGTTCTACCTGCTTCAATGTTAATTCTCTTGCTAGCACAACAACGTCTGCAAACTGAGCAAAAAACTGAACCGATTCAATATTGCTCACATTGGCCTGTGTAGAAACATGTAGGGGAATTTGCAATTGTTGACAATATTGAATTACTGCAAAGTCAGCGGCAATAACCGCATCAATACCCTGCTTTTTCACTTCTTGTAAAATCGAAAGAAGCAATTGCATATCATGTTCATACATCACCGTATTGAGCGTGATATAACATTTGATGTTTTTTTGGGAACAGATTCTTTTAATTGCTGCCAAATCGCTAATCTCAAATGAATTAGAGGAACGGGTGCGCATATTGAGTTGCTCAACGCCAAAATAAACGGCATCAGCACCAGCATTAATGGCTGCTTGCATAGCTTCGAATGAACCCGCAGGTGATAATAATTCTATGTCTCTTTTTTTCATTATAATTGGCAAATATAATAATTAAAGGTAATTTTGTCCTTAATTATTTACTATGTTACGTCTTACGAAAATTTTTAATTTCGAAATGGCACATGCCATTCATGGTTATCAAGGAGCTTGCAAGAACATTCACGGACACTCTTACGAATTGCATGTAACGATAGGTACAAGTAGTGTTCAGAAAGAATATATTCCTTCTCCTGGTTTTATAATTGACTTCAAACAAATTAAAAATCTGGTAAATACTGCCATCATCGACAAATTTGATCACAGTCTTATTTTATCGGAAGCTTTTTTGCAAGATCATCCCACTAACAATATTCATGACAACCTGATAATTTGGGAGGTGGAGCCTAGTGCAGAAAATATTTTGTTGTATATGCAGGAAACACTCAGTTCAAAATTGCCAACAGATATTAAATTATTACAGTTAAAACTGTTTGAAACAAAAGATTCTTTTGCGGAATGGATTGCGGATAACTAAAATAAGTTCCTTATCCTATTATAAAATCAATATTTCATCATGTTTTCAAAAGCCACAGAATACGCATTAAGGGCTACCATCTATATTGCTCAAAAAAGTTCTGTAGTTCACAAACTGAGTCTCGCAGAAATTGCTGAAGCAATTGATTCTCCCCCTTCTTTTACAGCAAAGATTTTACAATTATTAACCAAAGATAATTGTGTGATCAATTCTGTACGCGGACCAAACGGAGGATTTTATATTACTGAAAAGTCGAAGCAGTTACCGTTAAAAAAAATATTAGAAGCAGTCAACGAAAATGATTTGTTCGAAAAATGCATTTTGGGTTTAAAAAAATGTTCCGAAACAAAACCTTGTCCATTGCATTTTCAATATAAACCCATTAAGCAGGATTTGATTCACTTATTTCAAACAAATACGATTCAGGAGCTTTCTGAAAAAGCAGATAATGAATCCTTGTTTATTAATAATGCGATTTGATTTTTAATAAATAGCCCGAGCACTATAAGCAGTTGCAATATCAGCACCTAATTTGGCATTATTTTTTATTAACGCAATATTAGAAGTAAGGCTTTCTCCATTTGTATGGTCAGTAATATATTTTAATAAAAAAGGGGTTAAGTTTTTTCCAAAAACATTTGCGGCTTTTGCGGCTAATAGTGCTTCTACAATAGTTGTTTCAATAATGGAAGCAGGAATTTCTTGGTCAAGTGGAATTGGATTAGCAATCAGTACAGCACCCGATAATTGCATCTTCCATTTAACATCAAGCATTGAAGCAATAGCTTTAGCAGTATCCAATCTTAAAGGAGAATCAAAGCCACTGCTATTTGAATAAAAACTTGGAAAACTATCCTGACCAAATGTAACAACAGGAATGCCTTTTGTTTCTAAATATTCAAGTGTAAGTCCAATATCTAATATTGATTTAACGCCTGCAGAAATTACGGCCACCGAAGTTTGAGCCATCTCGGTTAAATCGGCTGATATATCCATACTGGTTGTTGCACCTCTATGAACTCCGCCAATACCACCCGTTACAAATATTTTAATACCAGCCATCGCCGCGATACGCATCGTTGCTGCAACTGTGGTTGCACCCATTAAATGCCTGCTAACCACATAAGGCATATCCCGCAAACTCACTTTCCAGGTATTGCTGGATTGAGCAAATGATTCTAATTGATCATGACTCAATCCAACCCTACATTTACCATCAATAATAGCAATGGTTGCAGGAATGGCGCCGTTCTCTCGAACAATCGCTTCCACGGCCAAGGCGGTTTCTATATTTTGCGGATAAGGCATCCCATGAGATATGATGGTAGATTCCAATGCAACTACTGGCTTGTTTTTTTCAAGCGCCAATTGTACTTCGGGATGGATCTCTAAAAATGCTTTCATTAGTCAGGATAGTATTTGCTAACATGCTCCAATAAAATGGCTTGGTTAATATGGGTAACAATGGATCCATTTACCTGCAAAATTTCAGCCGATAATGTATGAGCTATTTTCAGGCAATCCATTTCGTTTTTACCTAAGTATTTGCCTAAAAGATAGCCTGATAATGATCCGTCACCAGCACCAGTGCAATCTACTACCTCAATATCTGGTGCATGTAAACTAATTGCTTGATCTTTGTTATATCGCGCAGATCCTTGCTTACCATTGTGCAACCATACATTTTGAATGCCCTTATTTAAAAGCTCTTCCACTTGTAGTTGCGTTAAAAATGCTTTATCTGAACAAAGTACAGGCAATTCATCTTCATTGGGTGTGATCAAATATAATCCCGACAGGTCTACATCTTTATATTTTCTTGCAGGAGGTACCGATACAGGTTCTAAAACAAAAGGGATCCCTGTTGATTTACTAAAGTTGAGTAACCATTCTACCGTTTCTACATTCAAATTTGCATCACCCAACAAATAAGATGCAGTTTTCAATAGATCAGTATGCGCAGCTAGATGTGTAGGTATGATTAAATGATTAGCAGCATTGGTTAAAAACGCTGCAAACAAAGATCCATCTATGTTTAAGATCCCAGTATATTTTCCAGAAAGACCTTCTCGAGTAATAGAAGCATCGAGTCTAACACCTGCATCGATACAAGTTTTTTTTAACCAGTCGCCATCACTATCATTACCAAAAACACTAATTAATTGAACAGGTACGCCAATAATAGCTAACTGGTGTGCGATGTTTCGAGAAACACCTCCTGCAGTTTTTGTAACTACAGCGTCGCTTGTAGTAGCTAATAATAATTCCGTACTAGCATGAATTAACTCATCTACTAGAGCAGCTCCGATACAAATAATTGGGTTTGGCATGATACAAAAATAATGACAATGCCGATATACTTGATTTAGTTTTATTTCAAAGCTCAACAGAAAGTAGTTCTTCTCCTAATTGATGCAATGCTTTTTGAATTTTATTTGATTGTGCAGCTCTTGGCTTTTTTAATCCCTTTGCATAATGATGTAATTGCTGCTGATTAATTCCTGTTAATCTTTCTAATGCAGATTTAGTAAAAACACCTTTATAATAATTCAACAGACTTTCGGTGTCAAATCGAAATACTAATTGATATTTACCCTTCAAAATCGCTGGAATATTACTAGGACCATTGTATGCTTTTAATAAACGAATTGATTCTTGTGCAGATTCCTTTGCAGCTGCTGCAGTATCTCCCATACCCCAAATCCCATCAACCTTTAATCCATAGGCACTAAAGGTTCCATCCTTAGCTCTTTCAAAGATCACTTTAATTTCTTTCATCTGAAAAGTTTGAACTTCCCTTGATTTCATTTGAAATACAATTTGAATTCCAAAATAAAAGTATAATTAATTATACCATTTGTAAAATGATTTTAATAGATTTTTTTGAGGCTTTATAAAAAAAGCGGCAATCAAATTGATTGCCGCTTTTGTGGAGTCGAGGGGAGTCGAACCCCTGTCCAAACATCGCTACCATTAGCTTTCTACATGCTTATTTTCTTATTAATTGTAGGCACTCTGCAGGAAAGAAACAAACCAACAAAACGCTTAGCTGAATGGTCTTAAGTAACAGTCACAGCCTTCTGTTACAGCATCCTCTTTTGGTTTAAGTCGGCGGCAGCAAGAGGTAACAGGCGAACCTTAGCCGCGGCCCGAATGGTTACTTAATCACTGATTAAGCAGCCATGGCATACTGAGTATTGCCATTTGAGTTTTGAATATTCAGATTAAAGTGCTAATTATCCAACGCACTGCATGCTTACACCAACCGTGACATATGCTGTCAAAACCAATACGACCCCAA
>CAIJLK010000026.1 GCA_903821465.1 uncultured Bacteroidota bacterium
AGTTTTGTAATTACTTCTTCTTCAAAAATGGGTTCAGAAATTATGGTAGAAATTCCAATTTAAAACAGATACGAAGTATTATGGGAAAAATTAAAATTTTAATCGCAGATGATCATTCTATAGTTCGAGAAGGCATAAAATCTATGCTTAATGATGTAATTGATTTTGACTTTGTTGGTGAAGCAGAAAATGGAAAAGAGGCAATTGAAAAAATAAACGTATTATTTCCTGATATCATAATTATGGATATTTCAATGCCTATAATGACTGGGATTGAGGCTATAAAAATTATCAAAAAAGATTATAGTGAGGTTAAAACTATTGTGCTTACTATTCATTCAGAAAAAGAATATATAGAGCAGATATACAAATCTGGCGCTACTGGTTGCTTATATAAAAATGCAGGAAAACACGAATTTGAATCAGCAATTCGCGCTATTTATAAAGGAGAAAATTATTTTTCTACTGATATTTCTAATGCGTTATTAAAAGAGCATTTCAACTCACACGATAAAGAAAATTCATTAACACAAAGAGAGCTCCAAATATTGAAATTAATAGTTGAAGAATTTTCTAATCACGAAATTGCCGATAATTTGTTTATTAGTGTCAGAACTGTTGAGACACATCGGAAAAATCTAATGCAAAAGCTTAATATCGATTCAACTATTGGCTTAATAAAGTACGCAGTCAAAAAGGGTTTGATATCAGATCACTAGATCTATTTGACGAATTTCTTTCATTTGTTATTTTATTTCTTTCTCCGTATTTGCTGGTATATATCAGTAGTTCATGGTATATAATTATACCTCAGCATTGGTATTGTCCAGCTTCAACTTAAACAGCAATTTTAATTCGTAATAATTGTTTGCTATTGCAGCAATTCTTTTATCAAACGTTTTAAACGGGCTATTCATGAAAGAAGAAAATAAATCTAATCGACGAAACTTTTTAAAATTAGGTTTAATTACCGGCGGTACCATTGCAACAGGAGCACTTTTGTTCGAAAAAGTGCTATCTAAAAAAGACGTTGTAACAAATACCGCTGATACAATCGTTTGTGGCCCAGATGGGAAAGTATATAAAGCAGATCCTTCGCATTTAAAAGAATTACATGCACCCCCAGTTTCGAATGAAGCGGCACGGGTTGGTATTGAAGGCAAAAAATTCGTAATGGTTATTGATGAAGCCAAATGCGACGGTTGTAAGAAATGCACCGAAGCTTGTCAGAAAATGCATTATACAGAATCAGATCGAGAATGGATCAAGGTTTTTAAAATGAAAGATTCTGAAAGCACTTCACCTTACTTTTTTCCCAAGCCTTGTTTTCATTGTGATAATCCCCCATGTACAAAAGTTTGTCCTGTTAACGCAACTTTTAAAAGACAGGACGGAATTGTGTTGATCGATAATACCCGTTGTATTGGTTGTAGATCTTGTATGGTTGCCTGCCCTTATTCTACTCGCTTTTTTAATTGGAGTGAGCCAGATGCCCAACAAGCCAATGATGTTTCTGGAATTCAATATTCACCTGAGCAAGGTTTCCCAAGAAGGATGGGTACTGTAGAAAAATGTGATTTCTGTCCAGATATGATCCGACAAGGAAAATTACCTGCATGTGTTAGTGGTTGTCCTATGGATGCATTGTATTTCGGAGATCAAAATGAAGATGCAGTTACAAATTCATCTGGACTAACTGTAAAATTGAGTCATTTGTTGGAAGATAATGCAGGTTATAGACATCTCGAAGAATTAGGCACAGAGCCCCGCGTATATTATTTGCCACCTAAAAACAGAAAATATCCTAAACCTGAACTTAATCATTTAGAAGATGAAAAGGAGAAAATTGTAAAACCAATGGATATGATTTAGTGGTTTAATAACCCCTAGAATTTAAAACAAAATTGAAAGAAAACTTTTCTATTCAAATCAAACTTTTACAAATGGAAATTGATAACTATAATCTGCAAAGGGAAATAGATACTATAAGAGAAGATTGTCTAAGACCCACAAGGAGATGGGGAAGAAATACACAAATTTGGATAGGCTGTCTATTAATAATCATGTCTTGGGCTTTATATTGTTATATCCACCAACTTAGAAATGGATTAGGAGTTACTGCCATGAGAAATTATGTATCCTGGGGATTATATATTTCTACTTTCGTATTTTTTATCGGGATCAGTCACTCAGGTACCTTAGTATCAGCAATTCTGCGTATTACTAAACAAGAATGGAGAAGGCCAATTACAAGGTCTGCAGAACTATTAACTTTTGTATCACTGCTATTTGGTGGCATCATGCCAATTATAGATCTAGGTAGACCTGATCGTATCGCCAACTTAGTCATTTTCGGAAGGGTACAATCGCCTCTCATGTGGGATATCATATCTATCTGTACCTATTTCTGTGGCAGTACCATGTTTTTATTTCTCCCAATGATTCCTGATATGGCACTATGTAGAGACAGATCGATTGTTGCTAATACAAGGTTTGAAAAATTTAAAAAATGGTTGTATACCAAAATGGCATTAGGGTGGACAGGTACTAAATCTCAATGGCACCGGTTAGAAAATACTATGAACATCATGACAATCGTGATTATTCCAGTAGCAGTTTCAGTGCATACGGTTGTTAGTTACATTTTTGCAATGACCTTAAGGCCCGGCTGGAATAGTACCGTATTTGGTCCATATTTTGTAGCAGGAGCACTTTATTCAGGTTCAGCTGGGGTTATTCTTGGAATGGCTGCATTTAGGAAGTTGTATCATTTAGAAAAATATATTACTCTTAAACATTTCGATTTAATGGGTCGACTTGTTTTAGCGCTAACCCTTATTTATGCCTATTTAAATTTAAATGAGTATTGGATTCCGGCATATAAAATGGCAACAGGAGAAGGACATTTATTGAAAGATTTATTTTATGGTGATTATTCGAAAATATTCTGGTCACTTCAATTCGGTAGCGTGTTATTACCAATCGCTATTATGTCTTTCCCTAAAGGTCGCACCCCTTTATTACTGAATATTACCTGCGTTATAATAGTAATTGGCGCTTGGATTAAAAGATACATCATTGTTGTTCCAACACTTTTGCATCCATTCATGCCTATTCAAGAAGTGCCAAATGATTGGTCGCATTATTTTCCTAATTGGGTAGAGTTTTCAATCACAGCTGGATGTTTGGCAGGAATATTTCTGGTCATTACACTTTTTGCAAAAATGTTTCCAATGATGGCAGTCTGGGAAGTGGAAGAAGGTGTTCAAATTGAACACGATAGATTAGTCGCTGTAGCAATAAGGGAAAAAAGGGAAGCGGAAGAAGAAGCAAAAAAATTATAACACAAAGTAGCACCACAAAATGCGATCAAATTATAAGTCATAAAAGTAAAAATAAAATGAAAGAGAGACTCATTCATATCAAATGCATATTTAATAAAATTGTTTGTACACTTCTTACCGTTACTTTATTTATCAATATTTTAAATGCACAAGATTCTGTAGTTGCTCCAATTGAAAAAAGAGCTATTACAATGCAGTTGGCATTTTATAAAAAAGCAGATTCAACAAAAATTATTATTGCAACCGTTAAAGGGAAAAGTTTGACAAACAAATTCCTCCCTTTAAAATCAATGAAAGTAAATTTTTATGTTCAAAACAAAAAAGATCAAAGTTTATTGAATAGTGCTTTAACAGATGCAACTGGTAAAGTAACAATTAGTGTTCCTAAAGTTCTTCCATTAGATGATAACTTAAGCTTTACCATATTTGGCAAAGTAGAAAATGACAGTGTTTATCAAAATGCAGAAGAACATGTTCATTTTAAAGATGTCAATTTAAGTTTATTATTATTACCTAAAGATTCTACACAAACAGTAAGAGCTACTGTAACCGAAATAGATAAAAACGGTAGTATCATTCCAGTAAAAGGAAAGGAAATCAAATTTTATGTAAAGCGGCTATTCGGAATGATGCCTGCTGGCGAAGACTATTCTGAAACTACAGATGAAACAGGGGTAGCTACTTTTTCTTATCCAAAAGATATTAAAGGTGATGAGGCTGGAAGTATTATGCTCATTGGTAAAATACAGGATGATGAATTATTCGGTAATATAGAAAGCAGGGCTGTTGCACCATGGGGTATAGTTCTTGCTGTAGATAAAAATCCATTTCCCCGCGCATTATGGGAACCTCAGGCTCCATTTCCTCTGATCATTACTATTTTAGTTCTATTTGGAATTGTTTGGAGTTTTTATTTCTATATCGTTTATCAGTTGCGTCAAATATCTAAAGAAGGAAATCCTAATCTAAAACAGAACCATGTATAAAACATGTAAATAGTCTTAACGTGTTTAAATTAAGCCATATGAAAAAGTCTTTTATTGTAATTTCTTTAATGACCTTAGTTGTTTTTAGTCTAACATATTGTACTAAGAATGATGGGGTATTAAATTTAAATCCACCAGAAACGGCTTCGACTGGTGACACTTTATTTTCAATCAATGTTGCTTCGGGGCCAACTATTGTTTCTGCAGGATCTGCATGGGGTGGAGCAGATACCCTATTTTGGAAAAATGCGCCAAAACTTACGGAAACAGTTACTGTTCCTGAAGTAATTGGCGATGTAGTTTCTTTTAGTGGTTTTATTGGTAATTCAACTAAGGTTACACTTCAGTCAGTTTATGATGCCAACAATGTTTACTTTTTAGCACAATGGGATCAGGCTCAGCCAAATATGGAGAGTTCGCCATGGTATTTTAATACATCTACAAAAAGATGGGCTCAAGGCGGAGCAGCACCAACCTATGATGTTAATGGAATTCTGACATTGCAAAGTTTTGTTTCTGATCAATTCGATGTCATTTTTAATATTAATAATTCTTGTGCTGCATTTGTAACGCAATCTTGTTATGGTGCCTGTCACCAAAATGTTAGCTCACTTGTTATGGATCCTATAACAGGAAATATCACATCGAAAATTACGAATGTGATGCATACAAATGGACCATCAGAAAAACTAGATTGTTGGAGAGCAAGAATGTATTTTGTTATGAATGCAAGTCAGGCAATTGATTATTACATTGATTGGAATGGCGGAGTACCTACAGCAAACGCAGTTCACGGCAATCAAGCAGTTTCAAATGGTGCCAATCCTCCAGTATATTCTTCAACTGCAGCAACAAATGGTACAGGAGGAACTAACAATTCGCAAAGCTTAACTATAACTGGAACAGCTGTTAAAACAAATGTTCCTTTATATGTGAAACCATCTGGTGGATATGTCAACGCTGCATTGCTTCCAAGTGATACATCAGGAAGTGGTACAGCAATTAAAGTAATTGCTGTTGATTCTACTGGTATACTTACATTAAAAAATGGGGCAACAATCAATCCTAATACGGGCACAACCTATCAACAAGTAGGCACAGGTATCGGTACTAATGATCAATCGTCTTGGATACCAGGCAAAATTGTATCGCCATACACAGGGTTAATGGGAAATGTTGCTGCTAATGCACATTGGACAGGAACTGGATGGCAGTTATTACTAAAGCGTGCCTTAAAAACTCCTGACGTATTGCAGCAAGATGTAGATTTTTCTTCATTAACTACACAACAATTTGGTATCGCATTGATGTTTCAAGCAGTTGGTTCAAAAAATGCAGCTGATAATGAACATGCTATAAAACCAGGATTGACTTTGAAGTTTAAGCAATAAATGCACAAATGTTGTGATTTAAAAATGCGAATAAAATTTCAAATTATTAAATCATCAAATTAATATAGATGTCAACAAGTACTAAAGTTTTTTTGATTGCATTAATAGTGATTGCAATAATTTTTGTGATGATTGGGTGTCAAAAAAATACAACAGTAACAATACCAAAAGTTGCCCAAACCGTTACAAAGACAGTAAGTTTTTCTAAAGATATTATACCAATATTATCTACTGATTGTGCTTTGAGTGGATGTCATGTATCAGGTGGACATTCCCCTAATTTAACTGATGCGAGTGCCTATAATTCTTTGATAGGAGGTTCGTTTGTTAATAAAACCGAACCTGCTAATAGTATTGTATATAAGCGATTAACTGGGAAGCTTACACCTGCTATGCCAATGGGTAAAGATGCTAATCCTTCAAATATAGAGGGACTAATGTTGGCATGGATAACACAAGGAGCAAACAATAATTGATTAGAAGTATAGTTTAAAAATAGTTGTACTAAATATTTTAAATAAGTAGATAATGAAAAAGTTAAATGAGTATAACAAATCATTAATACGTGTTGGCCTTTATTTTTTATTTTCTTTATGTTGCCTTAATGTACTAATGGCGCAGGATTCTACTGCAGTTGTTGAAAAGCCTCAAAAGACTAAACCAAAGGCGGTAAGAAATACGTTTGATGACAATATCTTAATTGATAATCAAACATTACAAGTGCCAATCCGGAAAACTTTTGAAGTTATGCTGCAACATAGATTTGGTACGGTTACTAGTGGTTATCAAAACTTTTATGGTTTGTTTTCTGGGGCTAATATGGCATTCCGATTTTTCTATTCTCCAATCAATAATTTAAATTTGGGAATAGCTTTTAATGAACAGAATCTAATTTGGGAGGGAAATGTTAAGTATGCTTTAATGAAACAATCTGTATCTGGTGGTTGGCCAGTAAGTATTACCTATTATGGAAACGCAGCAGTAGATACAAGGAAGAAGGAAGGTAATTTTATAAATAATGCAGATCGTTTTTCTTTTTTTAATCAAGTGATGGTTGGAAGAAAAATTTCAGAAAAAATTTCTTTACAGTTTGCAGGCAGTCTTTCTTATTTAAATAATGTTCCTGGATATGTTGAAGCAAATGGAAAAATAAGTCCATTAATGAATAATGCACATTTTGCATTTGAAGCTTTAGCTAAATATAAAATTTCAGAAACATTTAATTTGATTGCTAATTACGACCAACCTATTACACAACATCTTTATGACAATCCTCATCCAAGTATTGCTTTAGGAGTTGAAATAAATACAAAAGGACATACATTTCAGTTGTTTGGTACAAACTATGGAGGTACACTACCTCAGTATAATAATTTTTTTAATCAAAACGATTATACAAAGGGAATGTGGTTAGTTGGATTTACGCTAGCTCGTAGATGGCATTGGTAATTACAATCAATAATTTAAAAAATCAATCTTTAACTAAAATAAATTTAAAATGAAAAAAGCAATTTTATGTATTCTATCTGCATTTGTTTTTATAATTATTACTGAGGCTTTTCAAACAGCCCAACAACAACCTTGGGTGGTTCCCGAAAAAAATACTAAAATGGCTAATCCAGTAAAAGCTGATGCGAAATCGATTGCGGCCGGTAAAGCTTTATTTACTAAGAATTGTGTGGATTGTCATGGAAAGAAAGGGTTGGGAGATGGCTCAAAAGTGCCTGAACTTAAAACAACTCCAGCTGATATGACAAGCCAAGCCTTCCAATCTCAAACAGACGGATCTTTATTTTATAAAATAGCTGAAGGAAGAAAAGATATGCCTAAATTTAAGAAGGATTTACCCGAAGACGAGGATCGTTGGAATCTTGTAAATTATGTTAGATCTTTCGGTGCGAAAAAATAAAATTAAATTTTGTTTGATACTTAAAGACTGATTATTGGAGGCGTGAAAAATTTTCATGAGCCTGATAGTTTAAATATTTTAACATGAAAATCATAACAGCAAAGTCAACTTTTGCTAAGTTGATTGTAACATTCTTTGTATTGGTCTGTTTTTCTAGTGCCGTAATAGCTCAACACAAAGCCCCTTGGAATGCCCCTGAATCTTTAAAAGATAAAAAAAATCCGTTTGCTTCTGATGAATCTTCTTTAGCAAGAGGAAAAAAATCTTATATATCAGAATGTGCAAGATGTCATGGTAAAAAAGGAGAGGGTGATGGATCTAGTGCTTCAAGAATTGATCAAACTGTAGCTGATTTATCTAGTGCGAAAATACAAAATCAATCTGATGGTGAATTGTTTTGGAAAATATCAGAAGGTAGAAAGCCTATGCCTATTAATAAAAACACCTTAACTGATGATCAACGCTGGGATATAATTAATTATATAAGAACCTTCAAGAAAAAGTAACTTCTAAAATAAAAAACCATCGCGAGTGCTCGCGATGGTTTTTTATAGATTTAAAAATTTATTTCTTAGCTAAAGTGCGCAGGTAATTAATTAAGTCGCCCGGGCTACGTGTTTTTCCAAAACTATTCTCTATCACATCTTCGTTATCTGGGATTCTATTTTTGAATCCAGGCATATCTCGGTGTCCAAAATAAATTTTGTAAAGTAATGCACCATCTGTTTGTTTTTGAAATTCAGCAGATGTAAAGTCAGAAGGAGACTTACTTAAGCTTTGAGCCTTCTTCCCATCCCCTGTACCTTTTGTTCCGTGGCAAGTGAGGCAATGGGCAGTATATAAGGTATTACCTGCTTTTATTGAAGCTTCATCAGATGCAATGGGGTTCTTCATTTTTTCATATTTCTCCGGAACCTTCCATTGATCTTGTTTAGGTTGAATAAAAGCAATTAATCCAGTACAGAATACTAGTGCAACTAGCATTAAAATGAACGTTTTCATATCATATTAATTTTAAAGAACTTGAGCTGGTAATTCAGCCCTCAAATTTACGCCGAAATGATAGCTCAAAACCATGATAATTATCAGTAATATCTGGTATTATATCAGTGTTAAACCAATGATATTCAATTGTTTAAACTTCAATGTTTAATCACAAAAAACATGGTCAATCTTGTTTGGATTGTTGTAGCAAAGTTTGAAAATCTTCCAGAATTCCATGAAAGTCTGATCGTATAGAATGCTCAAATAGTGACTAATAATTTTTGTTTTATGCTTATTATGTTTTAACTTAATGAATAGACTTAAAAAGAAAAAAAATCAAGATGCTTAGAAAAACCCTTTTGTTTACAGCATTGTTTATTAGTTGTTTATCTCAAGCCCAGAAAGAACTTACAGTTACAGCGATTCCAGCCGATGCAGAGATTTATGAAGTAGCAAATACTGGTTATGCAATGAAAAAAGGGGTAGGTTCAGTAATATTTAAACTTGACAAAGAAAAGCCTGTTACGGTTGAAGTCCGGAAACCAGGCTTCATTTCAGAAAAGAAGACCTTTTTACGGGATAAAAATGGTGAACCGAGAGCAACAATTGAATTAACACAAAGATTGGTTCAAATAAATGCGTCACCTGCAGATGCTATGATTCTCGTAAACGGGGCTGAGTTTGGCAGATCACCGCAAGCTGTATCCATACCTAAAGGGGTTAGCATTACCATTGATATTAAAAAACCAGGCTTCGTTACCCAATCAAAAACATTATATAATAAACAAGGTGAGGAGGTTCCAGAGATCACCTATTTGTTTAAATTGGAAGATCGAATTGTATCAATTAAAGCTGATCCTCAGGATGCGAATATTTTGGTTGATGGCAAAAAAAGAGGAGAAGGAACTGCACAGGTTATTATACCTAAAGATAAATGCGTAGTAGTTAGGGTAGAAAAACAAAGTTTCATATCAAACGAAGTTACTTATTGCAATAAGGAACTAGAAAATGCTCCCCCATTAACTGATGTCATTAGATTAAAAGATCGGAGTATCCAAATTAATGCGATGCCAGAAGATGCAAGGATTTTCGTAGATGGTAAAGAAGTGGCAAAGGGAAATTATTCCATGAAACTAAACGCAGGGAAATGTTCTGAAGTATTGGTACTGAAATCAGGCTTTGTAGGGGTTAAGACCAATTTATGTAATCAGTCGGATGCTACACCTCCAGAAGGTGAATATGCCATACAATTGAAGCAAGACGAAGCTTATCTACAATCAGAACAAAGTAGTATCGCTAATAAAAATTTCAACCTAATAATTGAGAATTCAACTATTACTCCTCAGGATGCATGGAAGAAACTGGTGAGTATTATACAATCATATTTCGATGAAATTGAGACGGTAGATTATTCCACTTCTTATTTAAAAACGAATTGGGTAGGCAAAACATTTAATGTTGGAAGTGATTTTAAATCAATGATACGAACACGTGTTATTATAACATATGGTGGAGAGGCAAATAAATATAATATCAAAATTCTTTCAGAAATAACTAAACCCGAATCTAATTGTGCAAGAAGTGCAAATGATTACAATAATGGATCAAAATCTGCTTCATTAACTGCAACTAATGATGAGTGTTTTGAACCAGTTGATAGGATTCTTAGAAAATACAGTGATCTTATTTCGGAAATTCAAAGAAGATTCAAATAAGCTAAATCAATAAAGGAAGAATTGCATTGAGATCAATAATAGACTCATTTAGTGGGCTAAGGCTAGTGTTTACTAAAACCGTTCCAAGTTTTCTGAAATCAAATTTCTCATTGAATTTAGTAAAAGCATTTCGAATCATTCTTAATAATTCTGCACTGTCTATGACATCTTCAAAGTCAATCACATAAGAATTCTCACCAACATATTCCAAAACAAATTCCCCATTAATTTTAAAAACGCAGGTAAATCTGCAAGCGATTCCTTTTTTGGTAGAAGCTCTTTTGCGCATTACGTCGAAACTCGTAACTGATTTTATTTTTGATTCCTCTGTTAATTCCTTGGTAGGAGGGTGATAATGCCAATTGGTAACTACCATTTCAGTTTGTTCGATCATAGGTCTTCTAAAATTGTGTTGTAAAGTTCATTAATTTTTAATGAAATCGAAATGTTGTCCTTGAAAACGTTTGTCCTGAATTAGTTTTGAAAGATTAGAGAAAGTTTCAAAAGGTCCCTTAATAACAAACATATTCACCAACCAAGCCGGAACACCCCCTCCAGGATTGATCCTGAGGTAATAATCAATTTGAATTGAATTTGAACCAATTGGTGTTACTTCCCAAATTGCCTGTGAAAAAGGCACTCTTTCTAAACCTTTTACGTTAGGCAAAACATGATCAATTGCATTTGCTTTAATAGTCACTTTTTTAGATAAGGAATCTTGTTGGATCCATAAATCAATTACCAGATCTCTATTTACCAAAGGCCAAGGCAGGCTGGCGATAGTATAATAGTAAATGCGATTCGGAGCTAAACGCTTTACTAGTTTTGTGGTTTTAGTGGCTATTACCCATTCTAATTGCAATTCTGGTTGTAAAAGAATAGAAGTTAAAGCAGATAAACTTCCATTTAGCTTACAACTAACTTTTATAGCATTGAATTTCGAATCAGGCAACTTGCCGGTATAAACTTTAATTCCATCCTTGTCTTTTTTTAATGACCAGTCAGTCTGAGAATAACAGATTCCCATCAAAAGCACACCTGCTAATAAGCAGCTTAGTTTCCTAATTATAATTCGCTTCATGTATTTGTATGTTCTTGTTTATTCATTAACTTATCGTTTGAAACGAGGGTTACGAATCATTAAATATCTTGATAAAAAAGCTATGAAACCAATCTATCGAAGAAAATTTTTAAAACAGTCAGGGGTAATGTTGACTGGTGCTTTTGCTGGCATGTCATTTTTTGAAAAGACAAAGAAGCCCTTTCTTAGTTTTTCAACTTTGGGTTGTCCGGACTGGACATTTACTCAGATTGTAGATTTTGCTGCTAACAATCAATATGATGGGATAGAAATGCGCGGAATTTTAAAACAATTGGACCTTACTAAA
>CAIJLK010000027.1 GCA_903821465.1 uncultured Bacteroidota bacterium
CTTTTCACTTCTTCTTCCTTCTCCAATACAATATTGTGTCTATGTTAGGAGTTATTTAGTCAAAACTGGGAGAATATTAAGTTTTTGCTAACAGAAGCTATCTACTTGATTTTATACATCATAAATAGAAATCTTCTATATTCGCATAGACGTAAAAAGCAAGATCTGATAAAACTCTACTTCAAACTCAATTTTTTATAATGCAGTTATTGAAAACAACCAGAAACTTGGTTTTGCTTTTGGCCGTTGTGGGTTCATTTGCTTCTTGTGGAATTTTCAAGAAAAAATCTCAGGCTTCCACGGCTACCGGCTGGAATTACAATGATAAGAATCAGGGTAATTTCTACGTTGCTAAACCTAAAGACATTAAAGCAGCACCTGGATTGGTGTTTGTACAAGGTGGTACATTCTCTATGGGCGCTACGCAAGAAGATGTAATGGGCGACTGGAACAATAGTCCACGCCGTGTTACTGTTGCTTCTTTTTTCATTGATAGAACTGAAGTTGCCAACGTTCACTACCGCGAGTACCTCTACTGGTTAGAGAATGTATTTGGTGGTGCGGGTATGGATTCTGTGGTGGAGCAAGCCCTTCCTGACAGTCTTGTTTGGAGAAGCGAACTGGCTTTCAACGAACCTTATGTGGAATATTATTTCCGCCATCCTTCTTATAATTATTATCCGGTTGTGGGTGTGTCTTGGAAACAAGCTACCGATTTCTGTATCTGGCGTACCGACCGTGTGAATGAATTAAACCTCATGAACAAGGGATTCTTGGACAAGCGTACCCAGATCAAAAAAGAATTGAATGGCGCTGGCCAGGATAATTTTAATACCAAGGCTTACCTCATGGGCGAGTACCAAGCGGTTCCTGGTAGGGAAGTGACTTCTAAAAAGAATCCACTGAAAGATTCACAGGGCCGTCCGCGTACTACGGTTAAAATTGAAGATGGTATGACGCATCCCGATTATCGCCTGCCTACAGAAGCGGAGTGGGAATATGCAGCATACGGTTATATGATGGAAAATCCTCAGCGTAAGAAATCTGCCAAAGCACGTGGCGAGGAAGTGGTTGCAAACAAACAAGTTTACGCCTGGAAAAATCAGGGATTCGATAATATGCGTTACACTACCAAGAGCTCTTTTCAAGGTGCTTTCTTAGCCAACTTTAAACGTGGCTCTGGAGATAATATGGGAGTTGCTGGTGGATTGAACGATAACGCTGCAATCCCTGCTGAAGTAAATTCATTCATGCCAAATGGTTTTGGTATATATAATATGAGTGGTAACGTGAGTGAGTGGGTTGCCGATGTATATCGTCCGCTTACAAGCACCGACGGAGAAGATTTCAATATCTATCGTGGTAACGTTTTCAAACAAGTAGATAAGAGTGGTGGAGAAGGCAATTTGAGAGATGATAAGGGCCGGATCAAAATGATTCCGGAGTCTGATTCATCATTAAAACACAGAAGAAATTATCAGCATTCAAATGTGATGAACTATAACGATGGCGATAGCACCAGCGGTGTTTCTTATGGCTACGGTATTACATCATTAGTGTCTGATAAATCAAGGGTTTATAAAGGTGGCAGTTGGGATGATAGAGCGTACTGGTTAAGTCCGGGCACACGCCGTTATTTAGAAGAAGATCAAAGTACCAGATCATTAGGTTTCCGTTGTGCAATGAGTCACTATGGAAGTGCTGAAGGATTAAGCACAAAAAATCAGACAGGTACTTTCTTCCCACCTAGAAGAAATAAGCGTTAAAGGAAAAGGTAACTAATAGCGTAAAAAAGAGCCATTCGATTTTCGAGTGGCTTTTTTTATTGGAGACAATTAAGATAAAAGATTAGAGATAAAAGTGAAAAGAGGAGGGTTAGTTGATAAGTGAAAAATGGACAGTGGAAGGCTTCGCCCTTAATGATCTTTTCTTGGCTGCGCCCCTTAACGATTTACCCTTGGCTGCGCCAAAGGTTAGAGTGTTACTGATAAGTTTAGTCTCCCTTCAAGTCCAACTTCTATAATTTTTTGTAGCGTTGAAATGCGCACATCTTTGATATTATTTTCGACTTTTGATATATAGGCTTTATTAGTTCCACATTTATCTGCCAGCTGCTCTTGCGTTAATCCTTTCTCTAATCTTGCATCTAGAATCATAGAACCCAATTTAAAACTCTGATATCCTTTGTCAAATTTGTCCCGTTTTTTTGTGCCCTTCTTACCATATTGTTGATCTACCAATTGGGTGAGGGTTTTAGTATTATTCTTTGTCTTCATAATATTCCTTCATTATTTTTAAAGCTTTTGTAATTTCTAGCTTCGGAGTTTTCTGCGTTTTTTTCTGAAACCCATTAGTCAGAATTACTAATTTACCTTCATCGAAAAAACAGAAAATTCTGAAAATATCGCTTCCAAATTGAACTCTAATTTCATACAAGCCATTTGTTCCTTCAAGATGTTTCAAATAAGTTTCAGGGACCTGCTGCTGCTCTTCAATTAAGAATAAAGTCCACAAAATTTTATCCTTTACTTTTTGAACCTGTTTTATTAAAAAGTCTTCAAAGTAATTTTTATAAGTAATGACCGTTCTGTACTTTTTGCCACTCACTATGCAAAAATACAAAAGTAGTCCAAATGGACAACTTAAAGTTTTTTATTAAATCATATTCTGGCCCATTTTGTCCCACCTTACATCCAATTCCTCTGGATGGGCGCCCTTCCCAGGAGGGGATATATCAGAGCAAAGCTTTAATTTTACAGAAATTATTCCTCTGTGCACATTGCCGACCTCTATAAAATCTATTTACAATTCCCGAGCATCCAAACCGATACGCGTAAAGTGCAGAAGGGGGATCTTTTTTTTGCTTTGAAGGGACCGAATTTTAATGCCAATCTTTTTGCGGCAGAGGCTTTGGCAAAGGGTGCTGCTTATGCTGTGGTGGATGAAGCGCAGGATGATGCATCGGGCAATTTGATCTTTGTGGAAGATGTGCTGACTGCCTTACAAGATTTGGCACGCCACCATCGCGATACATTTCAGATCCCCTTTATTGCCATCACGGGCAGCAATGGAAAAACTACTACCAAAGAATTGGTTTCAACAGTCTTATCATCGCATTTTAAAACTGCTACTACCGAAGGAAATTTAAATAATCATATTGGTGTGCCGCTGACCATTTTAAAAATTAAAGCTGATACTGAAATTGCTGTGATTGAAATGGGTGCTAACCACCAAAAAGAAATTGAAAGCTATTGCTCGTACACCAAGCCTACGCATGGCATTATTGCGAATTGTGGCAAAGCTCATTTAGAAGGATTTGGCGGCGTGGAAGGCGTGCGTAAAGGCAAGGGCGAACTCTTCGATTATATCAGGGCGCATGATGGGATGGCGTTTATTTTTAACGACTACGATTACCTGATTGAAATGAGTGCCGGCATTAAACAGATCTATCAATACAGCACTACCGATGGTGATATTGTTGGAAATATGGAAAGTAGCGAGCCCTATCTTTCTGTTGCAATGAATAAAGGCTTCACCCCTACTACGATAGATACCGCACTAGTTGGTGAATATAATCTCCCGAATGTTTTATGCGCCGTTGCTGTAGGAAAATATTTCAAAGTGCCGGAAGCGAAAATTGTGACTGCACTTGAAAATTATAAGCCCACAAATAGCCGCTCTCAATTGATTCAATTTGGCAGGAACCATATCATTCTCGATGCTTATAATGCCAACCCCTCGAGCATGAAAGCGGCGATTGAAAACTTTGCAAAAATGCAGGTTCCCAAAAAAGTATTAATGCTTGGTGGCATGATGGAACTGGGTGTGGAGAGTGTGCAGGAACATGAAAATATTGTATCGCTCATTAAAAGTTTTAATTGGGATCAGGTTGTGCTAGTGGGCGGAGATTTCGGAAAAATACAGAACGATTTCATTTACCTTTCCAATTCTACTGAAGCAAAAGATTGGTTTCTGAAACAAGGATTTGAAAATACTTATCTCTTAGTGAAAGGATCTCGTAGTATGCAGATGGAAAAAATTATCCAATAAACGATGGAAAATATTAGCTTACTTTTTTCTCAGTTAGAACCCGCATTGTTAGAAGAAATTACTGCTCATGGCGTTGTTAAAACTTTTCCTGCCGGCGAAACTTTAATGCGCACGGGTCAGTTTATTAAAAGCACCATGCTGATCTTGGAAGGTTCTGTAAAAGTATTTCGCGAGAATGAAGATGGCGGCGAATTCTTAATGTATTATTTACAGCCCGGTGAAGCCTGCGCCCTCTCGATCATCTGCGCAGCTAAATCGGAAGCCAGTCAGATCATGGCTAAGACAGTTGAAGAAACAACCGTTCTGATGGTGCCCCTCGGCATGATTGATAAATGGATGCTGGAATATAAATCATGGTATCATTTTGTATTAAGTACCTACCGCAATCGCTTCGATGAATTGCTCACACTGATTGATCAGGTTGCCTTTCGCAATATGGATGAACGCCTGGATTTTTATTTAAAGCGTCATGCAAAGATCAATAATACTAATACCATCGCCCTATCGCATCAGCAGATCGCAGAAGAACTCAATTCTTCCCGCGAAGTAATTTCAAGGCTTTTGAAAAAGATGGAGCAACGACATATGGTTATCCTTCACCGAAATGCGATTGAATTAATATAGAAGAAAGTGAAGAGATAAAAGATAAAAGTGAAAAGTGAAAAAATATATTTTATGAAATTATTGTCTTTAAAGATTGATGATAAAATATTTCTTGAGATGGAAGAAATTTCTGCGGCGCTTCATTTATCTAGGAATAGGTATATATCCCAAGCCATTGGTATGTATAATTTTTTTAATAAAAGACAATTGCTTAAAAAGAAATTAATCAAAGAATCTAAATTAACTTCGAAGGATTCTAGACAAGTACTAGAGGAATTTGGAGTGTAGTCAGCGCTTCACGCTCCACTCTTCACTCTTATCTCTTCACTTTCTTCTTCCTCCTCTTTTCACTTTTATCTATTATCTTTTATCTCTTCACTTTCCTCTTCCTCCACTCTTCACTCTTCACTCTTCACTCTTCACTTAAAAAGGTGACTCATGTCACCAAAACTTTCCAGCAGAGTGACTAGTTTTGTCAAAACAAAAACTATGGGCTTTTTTAGTAACTTATTTGGCGGACCAGAAGCAGATTTTAAGCAAATGCTTCAAGAGGGTGCAATTATTGTTGATGTACGTACTCCAGAAGAATTTAAATCTGGACATATTCCACAATCACAGAACATTCCTTTGCAGACAATTCAAAATAAAGTAGCTGATCTTAAAAAGAAAAACAAAGCAGTGATTGCTTGTTGCGCTAGCGGTGGAAGAAGTAGTATGGCTACAACCATCTTGAAAAACGCTGGGATTGAAGCTGTGAATGGCGGCGGATGGCATTCGTTGCAGTCTAAACTGAGATAATACAAACCTGACAGGATAATTCAGTGAGTAATTTTTATTTGAGTAAATTGCAATTCGAAATCGAAAAAAATGGCTTCAAAGAATTCCACCCCGAACTATCTGCTTAGTTTACTTGGGAATAAGTGCCCACGCTGCAGAGAGGGTAATATCTATCAACACGGCAACCCCTATAATTTTAAAACCAATATGCTGATGCATAAGGATTGTCCGTCTTGCGGTCAGCCTACTGAAATTGAAGTTGGTTTTTATTATGGTACTGGTTATGTTAGCTACGGACTATCCGTTGCTTTTTCTGTTGCCACATTCGTTGCCTGGAAAGTATTGATCGGAATGACTTTTTCGATTGACGACGATCGAATGTTATATTGGATGGGAGCCAATATTTTCTTGCTAATTGTTATGCAACCTATCTTAATGCGCTTGTCGCGAACACTATGGTTAACTTGGTTTGTATCGTATCAAGACAACTGGAAAGAAAACCCGATTGAAAAACCAGAACGCGTTGTAACTGGTCAGACGAATAATTGGTAGGAGGAAGTGAAAAGATAAAAGATGATAGATAAAAGATAAAAGGGAAGAGAGGATAGTAAGTTCTTCCACTCTTCACTCTTAACTCTTCACTCTTCACTTCTTCTTCCACTCTTCACTCTCCACTCTCCACTCTTCACTAAAAAAGGCTGTCTCCGAAGAAACAGCCTCTTAAATATTATCTACATTTTATTAGAAGTTAAACTTCACTCCTAACTGTCCCTGCCAACGAGAATTCATTGGATCAACTGTATAGTAATGATTGTCTAATCCTGTTGGTTTTACAAAGTTGAAAGTTGGTGTGTATCCAGTTGCTGGAGCACCTACCGCCTTACCATTTGGATCAGCAACAAACTTCAAGAAGTTAACAGTGTAGTTATTCAGGTTGGTTACGAAAGTAACATGTCCCCAATCGCTATTGATTAAATTCAACACATTGAAGATGTCTAAGCTAACTTGTAAAGTTTGTCTGCTATTAGTTTTGCTCAATTTGAATTCATGCATGATTTTTACATCTAATTCATGAACCCATGGTGTACGCATACCATTTCTTTCTGCATACTGACCACGACGACTATTCAAATATTTATCTCCGCTAATGAAAGCATCTAAATCAGTCCACTGTTGTGCAGCTGTATAAGCACCATTGTCTTTCAAATGAGCATCAGCCTGATCTTTAGGAATATAAGGAATAGTAGCATTTGAACCTCCACCAAAAGGAGCTGATTGGTAGATCAAACTATAAGGACTACCTGAAATAGCAGAATAGAAGAATGATACATTCGTAGAATTTGTTTTATCCCAAACAATATTACCACTCCAAGTTGCTACGATACGATTACGTAAATCGAAGTTTGAATAAGCTAAAGGAGAATTACTAGGAACTGGTGTAGGGTTTACGTTGTAACTACTTTCCCAAGAGTTACGAATACCGTTTGTAATATCCTTACTCATTCCATAAGTGTAAGCAGCACTCCAATTCATATTAAATTGATACTTACCCAAAGAAATGTTATTAGTTGTTTTAGAGATCTGTGCAGTTAAGTTATAACGATATCCTTCTGAAGTATTCGTTAACATGTAAACGTTAGAATATGAAGTATTGTATTTACCTCCCACATAAACTGGAATCTGAGTTGGTCCAGAAGTGAAATAAGCAACAGAATCTTTCAGGTTGATCTGCTCATACTTAACATCGTGTATCGTTTTTGTATACAATACATCTGCAGAGAATTTATAACCTCTTCCGAATTTAAAATCAACTGCTAAACTACTTCTCCATACGGTTGGTAATTTAAAATTGTTATCAAACACGTCAATCTCTCTTGTGCTACTTCTTGATACTCCACCATATTTAGTAACGGTATCTTTCAGTCCACGGTAATCGATAGCTAAAGGAACTGTTGCACCAGCAGCAGGGCCATTCCAGTCGATATTACCATAAGTAGATCCGCTTAAAGTATAAGCATAACCATACCATGCAAAAGGAATTTTACCAGTGAAGATTCCAGAACCTCCGCGAACCATGATTGATTGGTCGCCCTTCACATCATAATTAAATCCAAAACGTGGAGACACTGCAATTCTTGAAGGCAATTTACCTGTCAGATCTTTAAAAGCAGTTGCACTATAAGTTGGATTTGCAGAAACATAACCAGCTGAATTAGTACTATTCAAAGCAGGATCTAAATTTGGTTGTGTACCAACAAATGAATAATCAAAACGGATTCCACCTGTGATTTTAAATTTGTTTGATACTGCAATTTCATCCTGCAAATAAGCACTTGTTAACGCTACAGTGAAGGGATTTGGGGGATTGTTATAAATATCATCTCTTAATGGAGATAATTTTGGATCAGTAATAAATGCTCCGCGAATACGGCTTGGGTTATCGGCTAAGAAACTATTTACACCACGGTTATATTCCCAACGTCCATTATAAGAGTTAATAAATCCGTAGCTCAAATTATAGAATTCGTTGTGTGTGCCTAAAGTAAATTTGTTGATACCCTTCGTAATAGTAAGGTTATCGCTTAATTCAATGGTCTGCTGCTTCATATTATAAATTGAAGCTTCTCTCCAAGTACCTAAAGTAATACGACCATTATCGATATCCATATATGGAGAAACAGTTCCAGGGAAATCTCTGTACTCATGTACATTGATATAACTTACGTTCAACTGATTGTTTACATCATTGCTGATTCTTGATTTTAACTCTGCAGTTAAATTCAAGTTCTTGGTATACTGCGTAAAGTCGTTCGAACCAAACTGGAAGTTAGTAGAAGAACGCTCCAAGTTATTACCAGAACCATTGGTATAAATACCACGGATAGTTAATGTGTTATTGTTATTGATATTGAAATCTAAACGACCAAAGAACTTATCACTCTTAGTGAATATTTTATACGCACCTAAGTATGATCCTGGATCGTAATTATATTTCGTTTTCATCTGATTCACAATTGCTGCACCTTCAGCAGCAGTCATTGCAGCACCAGGATCACCTACATTATAGAAAGTTGGTTCCTGACGATCAGTATGCTCATAGTTGAAAATATAAAATGCTTTATTCTTAACAATTGCACCACTAACAGTAGCACCATATTGATAATCGTAGAAATCAGAACCGATAGATGTTTTCTTTCCATCAACACTCTTTCCAAATAAAGCTGAGTTACGTCCGTAAGAATAAATAGAACCATGTGTTTCGTTAGTACCACTCTTAGTAACAGCATTAACGCTACCACCTGTGAAGTTTCCTAGTTTAACATCATATGGACTCAATTGCACTTGTACTTCTTGAATCACATCTAAGCTATAAGGATTGGTTCTTGTACCAGATCCAGCAGCGCCAGACTGTCCGCCACCACTTGTACCACCAGCAGAGTTACTGAAACCGAATGCATCGTTATTGATTGCACCATCGATGGTTAAGTTATTATAACGGAAGTTACTTCCAGCAAATGAGTTATTATTTGATTGAGGAGTTAAACGCGTAAAATCGCTCAAACTTCTACCCAATGTAGGAAGCGTTGACAATTGTCTGCTTCCAATAGTAGTTGCTCCTGCAATATTTTTCTTTCCGGTAGAAGAAACTACCACTTCTGTTAATTGATTTACAGTTTCTAATAAAGTAACTTTTACCTCAGGATTGTTTCCTAAGCCTAAGTTCACATCATTAAATACTTGCTCTTTATAACCAACATATGAAAATTTGATGGTATACGGACCACCTGGTTTCAAATTGGTAATATAGAAAATACCCTTGCTATTGGTTTGCGCAGTAGTAGTAGAATTAGTTGGTAAATAACTAACGGTAACTATTGCACCACTTACAAATGCACCTTTGGCATCGATAACGTGCCCACTTAAATTGGCAACTGTTTCCTGAGAAAAAGATGGAACAGCAATCAAAGCAAGAGCTAAAAATTGTACAAAGACAATCAGCTTCTTTAACATAAAATTTTGTTTTTAATTCGCCGCAAAGATGTCTACTCAATGTTACCGAATTGTTAAGCTAATGTTATGCCAACATTAATTGTTAAGAAATTGTTGTTTTAATGTTATCACTTTGATTGCAATTGCTTGATTTGCAAGCACAAAATAGAGGGTTCTAAAACCAACTTTTAGTCGAAAAACTTCAAATTTGATTCAGAATTGTTCAGTTCCTTTGTAGCCTTATTAGTTAATATAATGATGAAATTTTCTTTACTACTTTTACTATCCTTATTCATTTTCAATCATTTAGACGCACAACAGACCCCGAAATTGCCAGGCAGTTTTAAGATTTCAGTCAAAATTCTGGATAATACCAGCAAACAACCTATTGAATATGCTACTGCTTCACTTTTGAATGATAGCAGTAAAAAAATCATAAATGGTAGTATCACCAATAAAAGAGGCCTGATCATTCTCGAAAATATTGCTCCTGGAAATTATCGATTACTAGTTCAGTTTATGGGCTATGATGATTATTCTCAGAAAATAATAGTAGCTACAGATCAGTCATTACCAGAAATTCTACTGCACAAAAAAACGGTAGAATTAAATAATGTAACTGTTAGTAGTACACGAAAAATCATAGAGAATAAGTTAGACAAATTGGTATACAACCTTGATAAGGATATTACTTCTCAAGGAGGAATCGCTACTGATGCCTTGAAAAAAATTCCAGGAGTTACGGTTGATATTGATGGGAACGTAGAATTGTTGGGCAACCCAAGTGTGAAATTTTTAATTGATGGAAAGCCCTCAGCCATTTTTGGAAACAGTATTGCCGATGCATTACAATCGATCCCGAATAGTCAGATCCAAAGTATTGAAGTGATCACTAGCCCTTCAGCAAAATATGATGCATCTGGCACGGGTGGCATCATCAATATTATTTTAAAGAAAAGTAAGATCGAAGGATTCAATGGTAATATCAATCTCGCTGCAGGTACCCGATTAGAAAATGGAAGTTTGAATTTGGCGTTTAAAAAAGGGAAACTGGCATTGAATGCATATTTCAGCGGCAATGCACAATTAACTTCAAGCACACCAAATGGGTCAGATAGAATAACTACTCCTTTAACTAATCGCTTTATACAAGACAATACTTCGGATGTGTATCGAAATGGATACAAATCTGGATTAGGAATGGAATTCACTTTATCAGAGACTGAAACAATCAGTGCTTCGATTGGCTTTAATCATTTTGGTACTAATAATGCAGGCATCTCACATCAACAATCAATGAGCTATGATGCAGGGGGCAATTTATTATCTACATTTTTAAGTGATCGTTTATCGGGCTCAAAATTTAATGTGCTCGACTTCGAGAATAGTGCCGTATATAGAAAGAAATTCAAAAAAGAAGGTCGCGAATTAGAATTGGCATACAATGCAACCTTCGGCAACAATACAAGTTCTTATCACCAAGAGCAATATCATCCGGGAATTAGCAATGCCTTTTCCGGATCTAACAGCGAGAACCCCGGAAAAGAAAATGAAATAAATTTTGAATTAAACTATACGGAACCAATTAATGATAAGGTGAGAATTGAAACGGGATTACGAACAACCCTGATTGATATTATTAGTGCGGCTGATGTCTTTACTTTAAATGCCAGCAC
>CAIJLK010000028.1 GCA_903821465.1 uncultured Bacteroidota bacterium
AAGCTATTCATCTTAATTAAATTGAAAGTATTTTATCTATCAAAGTTTTCCAACCATCTCTTCTAATAATCCTTATTACGCCTTTATATGAGTCGTAATTGAAAGCATGAAGAAGCAAAAACTTCAAGGTGGTAATTTTTTTAGAGAATGATGGAATACGCTTAATTGAAGGGCTGAAATCATCAATTTTAAAACGCAACTTTTGAAATAATAGATCCCAATTTTTGACAGCGTTCTCAACACTATAATTCTTACCAACGTAAGCGATGGCATTTTGGGAGATCTCTTCCCTTAGTGATACAGACTGCACAAGTTTCTCAATAGCATTAATCCAATCATCAGTTTCATTTGACACTAAAATTCCCGTTACATTATTTTTAATAACATCTGAATATGGCGGAACATCAGAACAGATGACTGGGATGCCCGCTAAGGAGTAATCAAAATATTTGATTGGGCTTTTGCATGAGCTGAATAAAGAGTTGTCTAGCGGAATAATGCCTATAGGATTAGATAATGTTCTAATAAAAGTCTTGAATTCCGCATAAGGCATGTTCGGCACTTTTTCAAATTCAATCCCTGCATTTTCAAATGAATCTGCTGGGGGGCCAATTACTACAAGCTTAAGGGTAATATCTTTTCGGTTAATCATTGAAGATATTGCGGGTAAGATGAAATTGACTAACACCGAATCTGTTGAAGCAACTATTAATGTTGCTTGCCCCATCTTCCAACTATTAACATCAACCCTTCCAAGATGTTCATCCCCTACAGTGTTTGGAATGACCATGATAGGCCTTGAGAAACGCTCCATTTGCTTCGCTAGTCTGTTAGTTGTCACTGTAATATAACTAAATTGTGGCGCCATATTCTCTAGGGCACTTAAATATCCAGTCAAGCCGGCTCTGTGATGAGAAAGGAATTCGGGCAGCTCAATCAATAAATCATCAATCTCGAAGATAACTTTCTTACCAAGAAGTGATGCTTGCTCCAACCACTTTGATGTATAGATATTTATGAAACGTTGAATAATGATGATATCAGCCCATGAAACAATTTCTTCATTGAATGAAGACATGTTTCTGAATTCAACTTCACCCCCGCATGTTAGGCTCCATTCTTTTAGTGGCACTCTCAGTCGCACATCTACAATTGATGAATTTACGTCATGGACTAAAGCGAGAATTTTAGATGGCGACTGTTCAAGTAATAATTTACTGCCATTGCCTTGCCTCGCTCCTGCAGGGACTGCAAGTAAAACATATTGAAAATCATATTTTCGATCATCTAAAGCAAAACTATCAATATGGTTTACAGCACTATCATTAAGCTGCATTTTCGAAGCATGAGCGGCAACATTCGCTGCCAATTTAACGGCATTAAGTTGAACAACCGCATATCCAGAATCATAAAACAACTCCTGGATTGTCTGCCTAGTGAAAAATCTTAGATGTGTTCTATCAAGAATTCCAAGATCACTATATTCCCATCGCCCTTCTAACAACATTGCGCGAGTGGTGATATGTGCAATGTTTGGAACCGATGCGACTATTGCTCCACCTTCAATAAGTATGCAATGGCATTTTTTAAGAATGTCACTAGGGTCTGCTATGTGCTCAAGCACATCACCAAAAACAATCACATCGAATTTTTCGGAAGAGTGTCCATTAAGAAACTCTTCAAAAAAGCCGGTAAATACATAATCTAACTTTTCACTAGCCAATAGTGCTGAAGCTTGATTTGGCTCAATGCCCCAAACATAATGTCCCGAGGATTTTAATGCACTACCAAAATACCCTGATGAGCAACCAACTTCTAATATTCTTAATGATTTTCCATTGGCAACTTTTTCAATAAAATTGAAGGCCATTGTGTGCGAGTTGTTCTCGACTGCTAAATCAATTATGCCTTGATACTTTACTTTACTCATTAAGTAACTCTACTTTTTTTTTCAAAAGAAATTAGATTTTTTTACAAAATTTATTAATGACATATCTTATAGGCATAGTAACTTTCCAACTAGTACTGCTCATTATTTCGCTTATCACTTGGTCCCGCGCTAGAATCTCTTTGTTTAGATTATCTATCAATGTTTTTTTGGTATTAATCAATAAAAAATCATCCGTCAGAATGCTAGGGCTAGTTTCTATATCAAAATCACAATAGGCATTTGTGTATTTCACTAATGATTTAATTATTCTTGTGTCATATAGGTTTTGTTGTGTTTTTTGTTTAATAAAAACAGCAACAAAATCATTCCATGATGCATCGTCTTTTTCAAGCAATTTATAGTCTTTGCCTTCGTAATCTCTAAGCCCAATAAATGACTCTAGTAAAGCAGGGG
>CAIJLK010000029.1 GCA_903821465.1 uncultured Bacteroidota bacterium
TAAAATAAATAGCGATGAAAAGAAAACTCTGGTTAGGGTTTCTGACCCTGTCACTGCATGTTGTAAACGCACAACAATCAGTAAGCGTAAAAGAATACCAAAAGGAATTCACCACCTATCCATTTTCAGATCCCGATCCTGTGCCCAACTTCACAGCCATCTATCCCTATTTCCGTTTCGATGGATTTACTGATCAGCCTATTCAGAAAAAATGGAAGGTGATAGAAATAGAAAACGATTATATCCAGATCATGATCCTCCCAGAAATTGGGGGCAAGATCTGGGCAGCCATCGATAAAAAAACAAACAAGCCCTTTCTCTATTATAATCACGCAGTTAAGTTTCGCGATGTGGCTTTACGCGGACCATGGACCAGTGGCGGTTTAGAAGCGAACTACGGCATCATTGGTCATACTCCTAATTGTGCCACACCCGTTGATTATACCATCTTGAAAAAAGCAGATGGCAGTATCAGTTGTGTGATCGGTGGATTAGATTTGTTATCATCTACCAACTGGCGATTAGATATCAATGTCGAAAAAGACAAAGCCTATTTTACCACCAGTTCTTTCTGGTACAACACAACCCCCAACCAACAACCTTATTATCATTGGATGAATGCGGGTTTAAAAGCTGATGGAAATTTAGAATTCATTTATCCCGGCAATAAATACCTCGGACACAATGGTGAGTATAACGATTGGCCCATTAATAAAACAAACGGTAAGAATTTATCATTTTATAATAACAATAATTTCGGTGGTTATAAATCTTATCACGTCTTTGGCGCATACACTAATTTTTTTGGAGGATATTATCATGATGATGATTTTGGTATGGTACGTTATGCCAATCATAACGATAAGGCCGGAAAGAAAATCTGGATCTGGGGCTTATCACGCCAGGGAATGATCTGGGAAAAATATCTGACTGATACAGATAAACAATACGTGGAAGTACAGTCTGGCCGCATGTTTAATCAAAATGCAGAACAAAGTACTTTCAGTCCGTTTAAACACAGATCCTTCGAACCTTATGCCACCGATACCTGGAAAGAATATTGGTATGCTGTTAAAAAAACAAAAGGCATTACGGCAGCTACAGACTATGGTGCTGTGAATTTGGTAGAAGAAAATGGCAGGTTAAAAATTTATCTCTTCCCGGTAAAAAATATCAATGACGAATTGTTAATTACACAAAAAGGGAACACCATCTACCAAAAAAATATTACTCGGGCACCACAACAAAATTTTGTAGACAGCATTGTAATTGATAAGGCAGCAGGTAATATTGAATTCAGTTTGGGTGCTAATAAGATCAACTATAATTCCGATCCATCAACATACTATTTAAGTAGACCAATTGAAACTCCAAAAGATTTTAATTGGAATACGGCTTATGGAAACTATCTGCAAGGAAAAGAATTAATGGATCAACGACAGTATTCAGCAGCAGCTATAAAATTGGAAGCATCTATCAAACTAGATAGTAATTTTTTGCCAGGCTTAGTTAAATATGCAGAATTAAAATGGCTGAACTTTGAAAATCCTGATGCGCTCAAACTTTTAAAAAGAGCATTAAGTATAGATGCACACGATGGTGCCGCGAATTATTATTATGGATTGGTGCAAAATGCACTTTACAATACCGTAGATGCCATGGACGGATTTGATCTGGCTTCTTTATCTCCTGAATA
>CAIJLK010000030.1 GCA_903821465.1 uncultured Bacteroidota bacterium
AAGGGTCTTACCCAAGGCCCCTTTTTTGCTTCGCAAAAAGGTTTTTTTAATACCCCACTTACAAAAGTAAACTTTTGACCGCGTTAGATTAGCGTCGCTGATCCTTTCGTAAGGGTCTTACCCAAGGCCCCTTTTTTGCTTCGCAAAAAGGTTTTTTTAATACCCCACTTACAAAAGTAAACTTTTGACGTGGGGTATTAAAAAACCCCGCACATTGTGCGGGGCCTTGTGACCGCGTTAGGATTCAAACCTAAAACCCCCTCATCCGTAGTGAGGTACTCTATTCAGTTGAGCTACGCAGCCATTCCCCTTAAAGGGCTGCAAATATAAGAGCAATTTCAGAAATACCAAAACCAAAATAAATTTTGGTTAATTAATCCTGACTATATATACCAGCAGCGGTTTTTTCTACTAATATTTTAGGCAGTAACCATACAAATGCAGCGCCTAATTGGTTTATAAATCCTGTTATCTTCTCCGTTTTTCCTGCCAACATCGTATCAATTGCGATTCTTGCCACTTCATTTGCACTCATGTTTAGCTTTTCCCCAGCTTTTCTTGCCTTTTCATTCAAATTTGCACGATTGGCAAAATCGGTTTCTGTTCCACCCGGACAGATTGTAGTAACCCTGACATTCGTATGCCTTAATTCGTATTGTAAGCCCCTTCCGAAGCTTAATACAAATGCTTTGCTTGCTGCATATAAACTTAATCCCGGAACTGCCTGGTATGCCGCAGAACTGGCGATATTCAAAATATGTGATTTTTGTGCAGTTTTTAAATCAGGAAGGAATAATGAACAAAGCTCAACCAACACATTCATGTTTACCTGCATCATATCTGTATGCTCTTTGGCCGAGTAATTCTCAAAAGGTCCACTTAAACCATATCCTGCATTATTAATTAGGATATCAAGGCTGTAATTTTTATTCAAACACCACTGATGAATTTTATTTGCCGCACCGGCTTCAGTAAAATCTACCGATAACCAATCTGCTTCTATCTGATATTGTTTTTTTAAGGTTTGGGCTAGAGCCTCTAATAAATCAGCTGAACGCGCAACTAATAAGAGGTTATTTTTTTTTGATGCTAAAATTTCGGCCATTGCTTTTCCAATGCCCTTGCTAGCGCCAGTGATTAATGCGTATTTCATACTGCTGTTTTAAGTAATTCATTTATGAACCTTCGAAGTAAAAAAATGATAAAAAGGAGTTTTGCTGCTGTCGTCCTTGGGTTTGTATTTACCTGTTACAATTGGTACGTACATCACTCGTCGGCGACTTTCCTCTCCATATTTAGGTGATTGTTTTACTCGATGCCATAAACGGCCATCGTGCACTGATAAATCGCCGGGATGCATATCAAAACCCACTTCATTTTGATCATCGTTGTTGTCGATGAAATATTTCTTGCCAAATAAAAGTTTCAATACACTTTGATGATGTGTACCAGGCAAAACACGAAGGCCTCCATTCTCAAATAAGCACTCATCAAGGTGGATCCCAACATTGAGCATGGGCATAATCTTCTGGCCAAGAAATAAATCCCTCGGACTATCAGTATGCCATCCCATCTTTGTAAAACTACTATTCGGTGTATTCAAATAATTATTGACTACTAAACCGTCTTTTTCATTTTCTGCAATCCGGCCTTCATAAGGCGCTAACAGTGATGAAAGTTGCAATAACCTGGTGTCGTTCAAAAGATCATGTAAAGCATCGCTATAAAGCGAGGTAAAGCTCAGCCTTTGTATGGTTGTATTGCCTAATTCGTCCTTGCCAAATTTGAGGGGGATGCCATTTATTTTGTCGCGCTTTTCTTCAATCCAGGTTTGCTCAAGGCGTTTGATTTCTTCAAGGTAGAGGGTAACTTTTTCAGCAGTAATGAAATTTCTAAAAACGATCAGGCCGTTTTTTTTGAAAGATTCAATCTGGTCCTGGGTAAGTGTTTCTCCCAAATGAAAATTACTTTCCCATTTATTCATGTGATATTAATTAAAAGTCAACTATTTGTTACGGTGGGGTTATCAAATGGTTACCTGTAAATTCAATTGCAGGGTTGTAAAAATAAGCAATTTTGTCAAGAGTTTTCTCCATAAATGAGATAAGGGCAGTATTTTGCACTTCTATATGATTTTTAGAAAGTACAGGTCCATTGTTATTATAATTTTTTTGATTGCTTGTATAGTTGTCTCTGTTCCTGTGCTAGCACAGAAAGATAGCTCAAATGGTCGTCAGATTTTGCTATTCCCTGTATTGACTAGATCCATTGAAACTAGTTGGTCATTTGGCGTTGCAGGTTCTTCCACTTTTCGATTTTCAAAAAAAGATACGGCATCACGTACTTCTAATTTGCAAGCAATCATGTTGTATTCATTAAAAAAACAATTTATTGCTGCTATCAATGGATCGCAATATTTCAAAAATGAACAATATATTTTAAACGAACAGATATCATTCAGCACTTTCCCCGATAAGTTTTGGGGATTGGGAAAATATTCGCCGGATAATGCCGAAGAGGATTATAATTTTAAACAGTATTATATCTATTTGCATTTGATGCGACATCTTGGAAATAATATTTATGCTGGAATGATCTATGAGTTTCAAAACCTCATGGAAATTAATTATACACCCGGCGGTGTTTTTGATCAACAACAAATTGTTGGGAGAAGGCCCTATAAGATTTCAGGATTAGGATTGAGTCTTACTTATGATGATCGTACTAATGCATTCTCACCCAATAAAGGGAACTTCGCTCAAATCTATTTTAACCATTTTGATCCTGCAATTGGATCAGATTTTTCTTATACCAACTTAGTGATTGATTTACGAAAATATATTCCAATCGCTCCAAAAAATATTTTGGCTTTACAGGCATATAGCTTTAGTAATATGGGTAATGAAGTTCCAATTAGAAGCCTTGCTACACTGGGAGGAATGAGTAGTATGCGCGGGTACTATGATGGTAGATATAGAGATAAGCAACAACTCGTTTTTCAGGCCGAATTAAGACATAGTTTCAACAAAAGAATTGGAGCGGTGGCATTTGGAAATTTCGGAGACGTAGGGCATAACTTTACCGACTTCGCGTTGAAAGATTTAAAATACACTTATGGTGCTGGATTGAGATATGCCATCAATAAATCTGAAAAACTAAATATCCGCTTGGATTATGGAATCGGACCAGGAAATAATCATGGACTTTATTTTGAATTGGGGGAAGCGTTTTAATACTTCACTACTCTTTTGCTAATTAGAAATATCAAGTAAGTAAGAAAGGGTGATGCAATTACATCAATTGAATAATGCACATGTTGAATTAAAACAAACATTCCAACCGCCATTGTTGATACTAATGCCAATTGTTTATCCATTTTTTTCTTGAAACAAAGAAACATCAGAAACTGGGTAGAAGTATGCCCTGAATAAAACAAATCTTTTGTAATGAACCCGTGCTCTTTCCCGTAAAAAATATTGGTGATAGGATCCCGTAAAGCAATTAGTTGGTTCGGCGGATTTAATGGTAACAGATAAATGCTGAGGAATCTAGATAGACTTAAGAAGATGAATCCCCAAAGAAATAATAATAAAAGTTGTGGATCATAAATTGCTCGATACAAGAGCAATAAGAACATCGACCAAATGATCAGGAAAGTTGGAACCGAAACATCGTATGCAGGTAGCTTATTGATGATAAAATCGTTCAACACCATTCCATTTCTAGCTTCGATATAATTAAAGAAAAAAGGGAAGGCAATAAGAATTGCTATCCAGACAAGCAGACCTACTAATAATCTTCTTTTAAAGAACTCATTAGCATAGGCTTCTTTCCATCTATTCTTAATTTCTTTATGGTTTAGTTCTAGCATCCTGCAAAAATAAAAAAAACGCTGTTAGGATTTAACAGCGTATTATAAATGGTAGTAATATTAAAAATGCCATCTTACAAATGCCTCCATTGCGGCGTATTTGGTTAAGCCCAAAGCTGCATAGAGATTCGCTGTATTGCCATTCCTATCTTCGGCCCTCTGCCAGAATTCTCTTGCATCGGTTCCTTGAAATGGAACGGAATCTTTTTGTGACTGATGGATAAAAATGCCGAATCTTTTCTTCATAACCTGATCGGGACTCATTGGAATAGCCATTTCAATTTCTGAAATGTCCCATTCTTGCCAAGCTCCTTTATATAACCAAACCCAACAATCTTTCACCCAAGGTTCTCCTGCAGCTTTTAATCGGCGCATACTTTCAAATACTATATCCAAGCAAACCTTATGTGTTCCATGAGGATCTGCTAAATCACCAGCGCAAAAGATCTGTTGTGGTTGCAATTTATTCAATAACTCAATAGTGTTAAGTACATCGGCTTCTCCCATCGGGTTTTTATCGATTGTTCCTGTTTCATAGAAAGGAAGGTTTTGAAAATGACAACGACTATCATCGGGTAATCCTACATATCTGCATGTTGCTTTTGCTTCGCAACGTCTGATCAGTCCCTTAATTTCTCTAATAGCTCCGGTATCAACCTGATTCTTTTTCTTGCTTGCTATAAAGTTTCTTGCTTCATTTAAGATGCCCTGACTTTTTTGATTATCAATCCCGAACATTTCTTCAAAGCCAACGGCGAAGTCGATAAATCTTGTTACAAATTCATCCGTTACTGCTATATTTCCACTTGTCTGATAAGCAACATGTACGTCATGACCCTGATCATGCAAACGCATAAATGTGCCGCCCATACTAATAATATCATCGTCTGGGTGAGGAGAGAAGATGACACATTTTTTTGGGTGTGGGCTACTCCTTTCTGGATGAGTAGGAAGTAGAAATCCGGATTTTCCTCCAGGCCATCCTGTAATAGTATCTCTCAATAAATAAAATACCTGCAAATTAATTTCATAAGCATCTCCTTTCTCTACCAATAAGTCTGACAAACCATTTTCATTATAGTCGTTCGTATTCAAACTCAAAACCGGTTTCTCTAATTTCAAAGCCAGATTGATCACGGCTCTTTTGATCATATTGATCGTCCAATCACACTCGCCAGTTAACCAAGGAGATTTAATTCTGGTAAGTTCTGCTGAAGCAATTTCATCGATGATAAATGTGCAATCAGGATGTTGTTGTAGAATACTAGCAGGAATTTGTTCCGTAACATTTCCTTCCACAGATCTAGCTACAATACTTGCCTTAGAACCCCAAGCTAAAAGAATAATTTTCTTAGATTTTAGGATGGTATTGATGCCCATGGTTACAGCTCTTCTCGGAACCTTGGAAATGTTTTGGAATTCATAAGTGTTTGCGAGTCTTGTGTTGTTCTCAAGATTTACCATCCTTGTTTTTGAAAAGAGACTCGACCCTGGTTCGTTAAAACCAATATGTCCATTATTACCAATTCCTAGTATCTGTAAATCAATTCCTCCTGCAGCTTCAATTTTATCTTCATATTCTTGACAGAATTGTTTTACATCCTCTTTACTGCCTGTACCCGATGGGAGATTAATATTTGCCTGATCAATATCAATATGGTTAAACAAATGGCGATGCATAAAGCTCCAATAACTCTGGAATGCTTCTTTCTCAATGGGATAATATTCATCAAGATTAAAGCTGATCACATTTTTAAAACTCAAACCTTCTTCTCTGTGTAATCGAACCAATTCGGCGTATAAAGAAATTGGAGTACTACCTGTAGCGAGACCTAAAACACAATTTTCATTTGCGGCTTGCTTTTTACGAATCAGGTTCGCAATTTCTTTTGCAGCTTCTGCAGATCCTAATTTTGCATTTGGAAAAATCTGAACGGCAATTTTTTCGAAAGAGTCAACCATATGATTTTATTTTTTTGTGGTGATGCCTATTTTTTTACTACAAATAATTCTTTTTGTGGATCTGCAATTTTTGAAGTTGGATCTAATACTGCTTTACTATAATTCCAATTCCAAAAATCATAGCGCTTAAATTGAGTATCTAATTTCTTTTCAAACTTGTTCCAATCCTTTGATTCTTTGGGTGACCATAATACCTCACTCAATGCAGTCATTCTTGGAAACAACATATATTCCAGTTTTGTAGGATTGGCAATATACTCTGTCCACAAATTAGCTTGCGCTCCAATCACATATTTCTCATCTTCTTTTGATAGTTCTTTTGGAATTGGTTCGTAATTGTAAACCATTTTCAATGTCAAATATCCACCAATTGTAAGAGAATCCTCATGTTTTGTTTGAGAATAGTCAAGATAAGCATAAGTAGTTGGCGTCATGATGACATCGTGTTTTTCTTTTGCGGCTGTAATTCCTCCTTTTTCTCCCCTCCAACTCATGACAGTTGCTTTTGGCGCCAACCCACCTTCAAGTATTTCATCCCAACCAATAATTTGGCGGCCTTTGCCATTTAAATATTTTTCTATTCGCTGAATAAAATAGCTCTGTAAACCATGTTCGTCTTTCAGGTTTTTATCCTTGATCATTTGCTGACAATAAGCCGATTTTTTCCAAGCTGTTTTAGGGCATTCATCTCCACCAATATGAATGTATTTTGAAGGGAATAGTTGTAATACCTCATCTAACACATCTTGCAGAAAATTAAAAGTATATTCTGTAGGTGCAAATACATCTTCAAAAACGCCCCAGGTTTGTTGAACCTGTTTGCCCTCGGTAGTTCCATTCCATGGTGATTTTACTGGATGCTTGGTTGAGGAATCAGGAAAACAACTAAGCTGCGGATAGGCTGCAATAGCGGCAGATGCATGACCTGGCAATTCAATTTCAGGAATTACTGTGATGTATCGATCCGCTGCATATTTTACAATCTCTTTGATTTCTGCCTGCGTATAGAACCCACCATCACGGATGCCATCATTAGATTTACCAGGAAAATGCCCCACAATGGTTCCATTTCTATATCCACCCACAGAGGTAAGTTTTGGATATTTTTTTATTTCAATTCTCCAACCCTGATCTTCTGTTAAATGCCATTGAAAAGTATTCATCTTGTGCATGGCAATGAAATCAATATACTTTTTTACATAACTAGTAGAAAAGAAATGCCTACCAACATCTAGATGCATACCTCTATATGCAAATCTTGGTTTGTCTTCGATCTGAACATATGGCAGGGCCAAGTTTTGCATTTTTTGAGTGGGTAATAATTGGATGAGCGATTGAATGCCATAAAATGTACCTGTTGCATTATCTCCACCAATATATACGCCATCTTTATTTATGTGCATATTGTAAGCCCCAGCAATGGGGTATTCCATCTTCTCATAATTAAGTACAACCTTATTTTTGAAATCGCCTTGTTTAACAATTTTCAATTTGAAACCATAAAATTGTTGTAGAAAATCGTTCAGAAAATTGGCGGAATTTTCCAACCCGCTTCCTGCTAATAATATTTGTGTTTTACTATTAATGGTAAAGCTTCCTTTTTCTACCACCAACTTAACGGGTTGTGGAATGATGCTAACTTCCTGGGTGTTGGCAACTGTAAAACCAACTGCCAATAATAAAGTGAAAACTAATTTTTTCATTCGTTGACTATTTTAAAGTTGGTAGTATAATTCTCGATTGGTTATTAAAAATTTTGATGGTTGATTTTTGAAAATCTTCCTGTTTGGCTTGGTAGATGTTGGTAAATTTCTGCGGGTTTCTATCAACCAGTGGAAACCAACTACTCTGAATTTGAATCATTAATCGATGCCCTTTTTTGAATGTATGTGCTACATCAGGCAAAGCAAATCTTACTTGCGTTGGTTTGCCTGGAACAAATGCTTCAGGGCTTTCAAAACTATTTCTGAATTTTCCACGCATCACTTCGCCTCGTACCATCATTTGATAACCATTCATCGGATAGTGGTCGTTATTAGTGTATTTAAAATCATCCGGAAATACATCAATGATCTTTACCACAAAGTCTGCATCTGTACCTGTCATACTAACCAGCAGATCTGCAGATGCTGTTCCAGCAACAGTAAGGTCTTCTGTAAGTATGGGAGTTTGATACACCAGTACATCGGGTCTTCTAGCAGCGAATCTTTGGTCATCTGTCATATACTCCCTGGTTCTACCCATATGTACATCTTCTGTATAAGGTACTGGTTTTGCAGGATCACTCGTGTATTCTGTATAGCTTGATAAGGGCGCCATTTTATTTGTTACATAACTAAGCCCGCCATTTGCAGTTAAAAATAAATCGCGATTCACCACATTCTTAGCAGGCCACTGCTCAAATTGTCGCCATTGATTTTCACCAGAAAAGAAAATAGTTGCTTCTGAAATTTTATCGATTGATCCTTTACCTTTCAGATAATAATTGAAGAAGGGGAGTTCTATATTTTGTTGATACCAATCGCTGGTATTGGAACCGAATTCAATATTGCCTAAATGAGTTCCGTCTTTCGTTCCCCACTGACCATGATACCAAGGCCCGATAACTAATTGATTTTTATTTTTTGCTTTTGTTTCAATCGCTTTATATAAGTTCCAAGCACCATAACAATCTTCTGCATCAAATAATCCACCCACAATTAGGGTCGGAATTTTAGCTGAAATATTCTGAACAAAATTTCGATCGTTTCTATTCTTCCACCAGCTGTCATAATTTGGATGGCTCATTAAGTCGTTCCAAAATGCAATGCTATCCCCCATGAATTTACTAAGTTGCGGGAGACTGCCGTTTCTTAAAAAGAATTCATAATTATCTTGGATCGGGAAATTAAAACCAGAGGGACCAACTGTTGTAGGCTGTGGGCGGGGTTTACCAAATGATGAATAAAAACCAAAAGCATCCATCATCATGAATGCTCCATTATGGTGAAAATCGTCTCCAATAAACCAATCGGTAACGGGTGCCTGGGGACTCACTGCTTTTATTGCAGGATGATTACTTAATGCAGCCATTGCAGCATAGAAGCCTGGATAGGAAGTGCCATACACACCCGCGTTGCCATTATTATTTGCAACATTTTTAATGAGCCAATCAATCATGTCATAGGTATCTGACGCTTCGTCGATATCTTGGTTTGATTTTTTATTGGGGTTATATGGACGTACGTCTACAAAATTTCCTTCACTCATCCATCTGCCACGAACATCCTGCTGAACGATGATATATTTTTCTTGCAAAAAATATTTTCTTGGGCCACGCCACATGCCGGAATAATTGCTTTCTCCATATGGGGAACAACTATAGGGCGTTCGGGTGATTAAAAGCGGATGTTTTTCAGATTGATCTTTTGGTATATACAGAGAAGTAAACAGTTTTACACCATCTCGCATGGGAATCAGTACTTCTTTTTTGGTATAGTTGGTCACAAACCAAAGCGAGTCGGCATTCTGTGAGAATCCAATCAAAGGAATCAGACAAATGGCAATCAGTATTTTTTTCATAATCAGCAATTAGTAATACCTGAAAATAAAAAAAGTTTCCCTTGTAAGAGAAACTTTTTCATTTTTTTTATAAAGTAGTTATTAACTATACTTTTGTCAGTTTGATCATATTGGTAGGAAGGTGTAAATGAACTGGAGTACTTCCTGTATTTACAACCACATCACCAGCTTGTAGAAATCCTCTTTCCTTCAAAATATCTATCTGGTCATTCACCATGTCATCAAAGCTTTCTTCCTCTGAATAATAGAATGCACGTACACCCCAGCTAAGGCTCAATTGGTTTACCAAAGAGCGTTCTTTTGTAAAGATAAATAGCGGAGAAGAAGGACGGTAACTGCTCAGCATAAATGCCGTATAGCCACTTTGTGTCATTCCGATCAATGCATGAGCTTCTACATCTTCGGCAATTTTACAAGCATTGTAGCAGATCGCATCGCTATGATAAGATGGAGAGTGTGGTTGAGGTTTCAGATCGGCCGAACGGTCGTATCGGTATTCTTTTTTCTCGATTTCGCGGATGATCTTACGCATCGTTTGTACCACTAGGGCAGGGTGGTTGCCTGCAGCGGTTTCGCCACTTAGCATCACGGCATCTGCTCCTTCTAACACAGCATTTGCAACGTCAGTAATTTCAGAACGATTCGGCTTAACCCTATCAATCATGCTTTCCATCATCTGTGTAGCAACAATTACCGGTTTTGCACGGTGAAGGCATTTACGGATCAATTCTTTTTGAACCAGCGGAACTTGTTCAATTGGAATTTCAACTCCTAGATCACCACGAGCGATCATGATCGCATCGCTTTCTAGGATGATATCACGAATATTTAATAAAGCTTCTGGCTTCTCAATTTTTGCAATGATCTTGGTCTTGCTTTTCTTTTCTGCCAATTTGCTTCTAAGAATTACGATATCTCTCACGCTTCTAACAAAGCTCAACGCCACCCAGTCGCATTTTTGTTCAATAATGAATTCAAGATCTACCAGATCTTTTTCAGTAAGAGCAGGTAAGGAGATTTTTGTATCGGGTAGGTTTAGTCCCTTTTTAGAAGAAAGAATTCCCCCCAGTGTAACTTCTACTTTAACATCGCCATTTTTTTCAATGCCAATTACTTTTACTTCTAATTTTCCATCATCGATCATAATGGTGTTTCCCATTACAACATCTCCAGCCAAGTTAGGATAAGAGACATAGATTTTTTCCATGGTTCCCACACACTTTTCATTAGTAAGTGTTAATACGTCGCCTGGAGAAATTAGAAGGGCATTATTTTCAATTTCACCAACACGTAATTTCGGTCCCTGTAAATCTGCAAGAATAGAAATATTATAAGGTTCC
>CAIJLK010000031.1 GCA_903821465.1 uncultured Bacteroidota bacterium
AGTTCTGTTTTATTAGAAATATTTGAGGTCTTCAAACAGAACAATATAACTATTCCATTTCCACAAAGAGATATTCATGTGAAGGTTTCAGATCAAAAAGACCTGCAGGAAAACAAAGACACTAAAGAATAGAAAATTTAAAAGATAGGATCAAATGCGATTTGCAGTAGTAGATATAGAAACAACGGGGGGATTTCCACAGCAGCATGGTATCACTGAAATTGCCATTGTGTTAATGAATGGAAAAGAAATTGAAGGAAAATTTTCTACACTTGTCAATCCTCATCAGCCCATACAACACTTTATTGCAAATATGAATGTCATTTCAGATTCTATGGTTTCAAAAGCACCATCATTTGAATTAGTTGCTGAAAAGATTAATGAATTATTGCAGGGAAGGATATTCGTGGCACACAATGTAAATTTCGATTTTTCATTTGTGAAATATCATTTGCAAATGGCGGGATTTCACTTGCAAACACCGAAGATTTGTACGATCAGAACTAGTAGGAAAGTCTTCCCTGGATTTAAAAAATATGGTTTGGGAAATTTGACCCGTGAACTGGGTATTAGAATCGAAGACCGCCACCGTGCTAGTGGCGATGCATTAGCTACGGCACAGGTACTGCAACTCATTATTGAAAAAGATGGGATGCATGTTATCAAAGACATGCTTAAAAAAGAAAACCGACTTCAAATACTTCCACCTAATTTGCCAGAACAACATGTAAAAGAGTTGCCTAAGGATCCTGGGGTTTATTATTTTAAAGACATAAAAGGAAAAGTGATTTATGTTGGTAAAGCAAAATGTTTACAGAAAAGAGTGGTAAGTCATTTTACCGGTCTTGATATCAGTAAAAAAAGACAGGATTTTTTGCGTAGCATCTATGCCATTGGTTTTCAAATTTGTCCAACAGAATTTGCAGCTTCATTATTAGAAAGTGTTGAGATCAAAAGGTTATGGCCCATTCATAACAAAAGTCAGAAAAGGTATGAACAGCTTTGGGGGATCTACCATTTTGAAGATAGCAGGGGCTATCTCCGTTTGGCAATCGATAAGAAAGTTAAACATAGTCAGCCCATTGCTTCTTTTTCTATGTTAGCAGATGCCCATCGAATGATGTGGAAACTGGTGAGAGATTTTCAGTTGCATCCCGTTCTTTGTTTTCTAGATCAGACTGCTGTGGAAGAATACCCTGATACAGATGAATACAATTTATCGGTATTGTCTGCCATTCATTGGGTTCGTTCAAAAAAAGAAACGTATGTGATTAGAGAAAAAAATAATTGCGTGTTGGTGGAAGAAGGCCGTTTTTATGGTATGGGTTCAATTGACAAGCAGTTTGAAATTACAGAATTGGACTTAATTAAACCAATGCTCACAGAATATCCAGAGAACGAAGTGATCAAATCTATGATCCGAAATTTTGTAGAAAGATACCCCGCTAAAGTAATAAAAATTGCATAATACACGGATACTTAACTCGGCGGCTGATGTTGATATTTTCTATTTTTTCTTTTCCACGTTAGACCCTACATTCGCATCCCTTTAAACGAATAATTTCTTTTGGTTAATACTATTAATATGATTGCTATTGCTCCTATTATTGCTTCTAAGTTACAGATCCGTGTGAATCAGGTGGAAGCTGTTCTTGAATTGTTTGCTGAAACTGCTACTATCCCTTTTATCGCCCGTTATAGAAAAGATAAAACGGGGGGATTGGATGAAGTTCAAATTCAACTTATACAGGACGAATCGAAATCATTAAAAGAGTTTTTTGAGCGTAAAACATTTATTGAAAAGACGATCACAGATCAGGATAAAATGACAGAAGCTATTCAGAAAAAACTGAACGCTGCTAATACCTTATCTGAATTAGAAGATATTTATTTGCCCTTCAAACCCAAACGTAAAACAAAGGCGCAAGCTGCTAGAGAAAATGGATTAGAGCCCTTGGCTTTACTATTGTTAGAACAGCGTAGTATTCAAGTTGCGGAAGCATCAGCAGCATTTATAAATGAGAAAGTAATAACTGTTGAAGATGCATTGCAAGGAGCTAGAGATATTATTGCGGAAATGATTAATGAAGATGCCATTGTAAGGGCTAAAATGCGTAAACTATTTGAAAATGCTGCACTACTTCAAAGTAAAGTGTTAACAGGAAAAGAAGCAGAAGGCATTAAATACAAAGACTATTTCGATTTTTCGGAACCAATACATAAAATTCCATCGCATAGGATTTTAGCGGTGTTAAGAGGCTTTTTAGAAGGATTTTTGCGCATGAGTATTTTGCCGTTAGAAGAAGATGCTTTGGCAATTACCGAAACACTGTATATAAAAGGAATGACTGAGTCGGGCGATCAAATTAAAAAAGCAATTAAAGATGCTTATCGACGCTTATTGCAACCTAGTTTGGAGTCAGAGTTTAGATCGGCTCTTAAGCAAAAGGCCGATGAAGAAGCCATCGCAGTTTTTGCTGAAAACCTTCGTCAGCTCTTACTAAGTTCCCCACTTGGTGCCAAAAGAATTTTGGCCATTGATCCTGGATATAGAACGGGTTGTAAAGTTGTTTGCTTGGATGAGAAAGGCGAATTGCAAAAAAACGATTTGATCTATATTCATGAAGCCAATCGCTTATACGATAGTGAATATAAGATCAAAGAACTCATAAAAAAATACCAGATCGAAGTCTTTGCAATAGGTGATGGTACTGCTGGAAGAGAGACGGAACAGTTTATTAAAAAAATGCAATTGGGACTTCCTATTTTTCTTGTAAATGAAGATGGAGCATCTATCTATTCGGCTTCTGAAATTGCAAGAGAAGAATTCCCCGATCAAGATATTACGGTAAGAGGGGCAGTTAGTATTGGCAGGAGATTGATGGACCCGCTCGCTGAATTAGTAAAGATCGATCCGAAAAGTATTGGTGTTGGTCAGTATCAACATGATGTCAATCAATTTAGATTAAAAGAAAAATTAGATCAGACCGTTGTGAGTTGTGTAAATAGTGTGGGAGTTAATTTGAATACTGCCAGTAAACATTTACTAAGTTATGTGAGTGGGATTGGGGGGGGACTTGCAGAAAATATTGTTCGATACAGATCAGAAATAGGGAAGTTCACAGATAGGGATCAGCTATTGAAAGTTAGTCGCTTAGGTGGCAAAGCTTTTGAACAATGTGCGGGATTTTTGAGAATTCAGAATGGCAATAATCCCCTAGATCAAAGTGCTGTGCATCCAGAAGCCTATAAAGTTGTAGAAAAGATGGCAGGCGATTTAGGAATGGAAATCAAATCGCTTATTGCTAATGAAACAGTGTTAAATAAAATTGATGCTAAGAAATATGTTTCGGAAGTATTAGGAGAATTAACTATCAAAGACATACTAAATGAATTAAAAAAACCAGGGCTCGATCCTAGATCTGAATTAGAAGAGTTTGAATATGCTTTGATTTATAAAATTGAAGATGTTCAAGTTGGAATGATGGTGCCTGGTGTTGTAACTAATATCACCCGTTTTGGTGCATTTGTTGATATAGGTGTAAAGCAAGATGGACTAGTACATGTCAGTGAAATTGCACACCAATATATTACAGATCCAAGTGAAGTGTTGAAATTGAATGATAAAGTACAGGTGAAAGTGATGGAGGTTGATATTGCTCGAAAACGTATTGCGCTTTCTATCAAGCAAACACAAGATGCTCCCGCAAGAGATCAGCGTAGCAGTAATACCAATCAAACTAAAAATACAAAACCAACGCCCAAAAAAGAACAGGATCAGGCCGATCTGAGCGTTAATGATGCGTTGGCTTTGCTGAAGAAAAAATTTGGTAAATAATTAGCGATTATAAAATCGCCACTGCGTTTTAAAATCTTTTTTGAGATCTTGTTTTAATAGAATGGCTCTTACCATTTCTACAGGCATATTATTTTCCTTGAGAATGGCATCATGGAATTGCTTATAGCTCATCTTTTTGGTATCGACCAATTCTTTTTTCAATTCATAAAATTGAAAAGCTCCTGTCATATAGGCCAATTGATATAAAGGGCCATAATTTCCTGTGAAAGATCTTCTTACTTCACCTTCTGCATTGGCTCTTTCATGTCCAACTCTGTCAACTAGGAAATCTATACACTGTTGCGGCGTCCAGTTACCCAAATGATAGTTCAATGAAAATATGATCCTTGCACAACGATGCATACGCCAGAAAAGCATCCCAACGCGATCTTCAGGAGAACGTGGAAAATTCATGTCCCACAAAATGAACTCCCAATAAAGCGACCATCCTTCCGTCCAAAATGGGGTAAAGAATTTACGATAAGGTTTGTATCTACTATTCATGAAGCCTTGTAAATGGTGTCCCGCAATTAATTCATGATGTACAGTTGCTCTAGAAAAATGCGGGTTATTTCCACGCATACTCATCAGTTTTGCATCTTCATCCATGGTATTAGTAGGATAGGAGATCATCAGGGTTTCTCCGCCTAAGAAAAACGGACTAACTAATTGTTGTCTTGGCGTCATCATAATCATTCTCCAAGTCTCCTCAGCAATAGGGGGTATCGTAATGAGATCATTTTTTTTGATAAAGTCGACCGATTGGTTATACAAACCCATAATCATTTCTGGCTGCTGGCCTGCTGGAACATAGGTGTTCTTTACTTTCTCTAATGCCGCTTTCCAATCGGTTCCAAAGCCCATTTCCTTTGTGGCCTTAAGCATTTCAGCATCGCACCAGGCGAATTCTTTATTGGCAATAGCAACTAGCTCTTCAGGGCTATAATTAATCATTTCGAATTGTAACTGTCTAATCAATTCTTCTCTTCCAATTGGGTTACCCACTATACCGCTAGCATCCGGCTTTTGTAGGCTAGTTTTATTTCCTTTACCCTTTAAAAGACTTGCATAAGAACTTAATGAGCTGTCAATATTTCGGTAGGGTTGTTGGATCCACCAGGTAAATGCCGGGTCATAGCCATAATAGAAATCGAAAACAGATTTCAGTGCAAATTTCAAACCCTGAGCAGTTGATTCCGCTCTGATGGCAAGGTTCATATCAATGACAGGTTCGGAACTGATCTTTGAACTCAACGCATCTATTTGCTTTTGCCAATTGAATAACTGTTTAGATAATTCAGTGCTATTTACAGCAGCTCCCCGTCGTCTGTTTTTTTCTAATTCATAAATGCCATTAGCAAATGGAAAGAATTTTGCGATTTGTTGAAATTCTTTTTCTTCTTTCTCTAGTTGAAACAATTCATTGTTGATCTGACGCTTGAGTAAGATATAATCTACCCTAGAATCAGGTTTCATTTTGTCGAAATTCAACTCATCCAATTGTTTTAAATAGTCATTATTAAAATTGACTAATCGATTTCTCCTTTCTGGTGAGTTTGGGATCGTATAGAATCTTGTGAGACTTCCCCGATCAGCCTCATATTGCTGCATTAAGGGCTGCACATCACTTGTTTGATAATAAGTGTCTGAGGCCTTGCCAGATTGAGCAATAATCTGACATTGGGATAAAAACATCAGCCCTGCCGATAGAATAATCGCTATTCTTTTCATAAGTGTTAGTTTGAATGAATATACAACAAAATAAAAAGCAAATTAACCCCTACCTTAAACCAAAACTTGGGCATGAAAAATTTAGGGTTATTCCTTAAAATATACAATCCTGGTTGATGTAACCACGGCCAGCGAAAAACCTGAAATTATTCATGAAAATTTAGAAGCAGTAGCATCTGCAATTAGCTCCCGGTGTGAGGGTAGCACTTTCTGCAATTACAACAATAACAAATTATAGTCTAAAAGGGTTTACGGTATTGAAATATTAGACTTAGTAACAATATATTTCATAAATTTGGGGTATATTCATTAAACATTGTAACCTTTACTGTTTAATTGATTATTCCTATATGGATGTACCGATTATTGATAAGGAAATTTATAACAAAAGTGCAAAGGTCGATAATCAACCATTATTTACAAATCTGACCGAATTAGCCATACAACTTTTTGGGGTTTCAATCGTCTCTATCAATTCATTAAAGGAGTCTCAACTAGACTATTTATGTTTAATTGGATTAGATTTTTCTAAGCTACCCAAGTATAATCCGTTTATCCCATTATGTAAAAATGCAAAAGGTCCATTTGTAATTCAAGATTTCAAAAGAATTAAAGACTTAGGTATAAAGGATCTGCATAAGCCCTATGCTCAATATCAATTTTATTGTGGGGTTGCATTGTTCAATCATTCAAATCAAATCATTGGTTTCTTTGAAATAGCAGATACTGTTCAAAGATCATTTTCAAAAGATCAATTAACTCAGTTCGTATTAATAGCCAACCAGATTCGTGATTTGTTGATTAATAATGCAATTAATGCCGAAGAGAAAGCAAAAGAAAGCGAAAGAAATCTATTGTCGATTTTTAATAATGCCCCTACGGCAATGTTAATCGTGAGGCCTAAGGATGGGATGATAATGATGGTAAATAAGGAATTGCAACGATTGGCTCAAGTGAATGAAATAGATCTTATTGGAAAGTATACCTCAGATTTCTACGCTAGCGAAAAAGAAAGGGAGCTGTTCTTTTCGGTGATGAAGGAAAAGGGTACTGTCAAAAATCTTGAAATTGAATTAAGAAAAAGTGAAGGTACAATTGCTAATTGTCTGGTTTCTTCAGAGCAAATTATTCTAAATGGAGAAACACTGCTTCTTTCTGGTTTTATAGATATTACAGAAAGAAAAAAATCGGAAGCATTGCTTATTCAAAACGAAGAAAGCTTTCGTTCTTTATATAATAGGACCCCCGTAATGATTCATTCATTGAATCAAAATGGTGATTTTATAAGTGTTAGTGATTACTGGTTGGCTAAATTGGGTTATCAGCGGATGCAAGTAATTGGTAAAAACATTAACCAATTTTTTACTAAATCATCTGTTCGAGATTCAATTAAAGTTCGAGTGCCAGAACTGAAAAAGCGTGGCTATGATTTTGATATTCCCTATCAAGTAATTAAAAGGAATGGAGAAATCATGGATGTTCTTGTGTCAACCATTATTGAAAAATCACCCCAGGATCATGAGTTTAGATATTTGGCTGTAATGCAGGATGTGACTGAACGGAAAAAAATTGACGATGCGTTACAGCAGTCAGAAGACAACCTCAGAAATATTTTTGAAAATACCAACATTGGATATGCTTTATTAGATGCTGATTTTTTCATTATCTCATTTAATCAAACAATGCAAAAATTTGCGCAAAATGATTTGCACAAAACTTTGCATCTTCACACTTTTTCGATTTTATATTTTGCTGAGGCAAGACAGCTTTCTCTAACAAGTGCTTTAAATGCTGTTTTTAAAGGGGAAACAATTAGTTACGAGATTAATTATGTACAACCAGATGGGTCAGATAAGTGGTATAAAATGAATATGTTCCCTGTTTTGAACAAAGACAGTATTGCCTCAGGAGTAATTATGGCGGTGGAAGATATTAATGAGAACAAACTCAAAGAATTGCACCTTAATAAGGTTGTTAAGGAGATAACAGATTATAAAAGAGCATTAGATGAATCATCCATAGTTTTAATAACAAATGCGGATGGTTCGATCACATATGCAAATGATAATTGCTTAAATATTACTCAGTATTCTTTCGAAGAGCTTTTGAATAAGGATCTGAAGTTTTTAGATTCAGGATATCATTCGGAGGATTTCTTTAAACAAATGTGGGAAACAATACAGACTGGGGCTATCTGGAAAGGGGAGATACGTAACAAAAATAAAAGCGGACAATTGTTTTGGGTTGATTGTGCAATTGTTCCCTTTGTTGATAAGGAAGGTAAACCCTATCAGTATATTTCCATCCAGAGAGATATCACTCTTACCAAAAATGCTGAGTTGGAATTAAATAAATCCTTTAGCCTGGTAAATGAACAAAACAAGCGATTACTAAATTTCTCCTATATCGTTTCACATAATCTACGTTCTCATACGAGTAATATTATTTCGATCTTAAATTTCTTAGAAAAAGAAGATTCTCCAACAGAGAGAAATGAGTTGATGCAGCATCTAAAACGAGTGTCGCGCTCTTTAAATGATACTTTATTTAATTTGAATGAAGTTGTATCTATTCGGAACAACATCAATTTGATTATTGAACCACTAAATCTGCTTGAGTATATTCATCAGGCTTTGCGTGTTCTTAATGAACAAATTAAATGGAAAAAACTGATCGTAGAAAATTCGGTGCCTAAGGATGTAATGGTTAATTATAATCCTGCTTATTTAGAAAGTATTTTGTTGAATTTTATTTCCAATGCTGTAAAATATAGTTCTTCAGAGCGACAGCCCAAAATTGAGTTTTCTGTTTTTGAAGAAGAAGGCAATTTGGGTCTAGAAATCAAGGATAATGGTATTGGCATTGATCTGAAAAAGAATGCAGATAAACTTTTTGGAATGTACAAGACTTTTAATAATAATCCTGATGCAAGGGGAATAGGATTATTTATTACTAAAAATCAAATTGATGCAATGGGAGGAAAGGTTGAAGTAGAAAGTGAATTAGGGAAAGGAACTAGTTTTAAAATATATTTTAGTCAGTAACTAAATAACCATTTGTAAAAAAAAATCCCTCCGAACAAGCAGGTTCAGGAGGGATTTTTTTTTATTGAAATCAACAATTAGAAGTCGAACTTAATACCCTGTGCTAATGGTAACTTATCGCTCCAATTAATTGTATTTGTTTGTCTACGCATATATGCCTTCCAAGCATCACTACCACTTTCTCTGCCACCCCCAGTTTCTTTTTCACCACCAAAAGCTCCACCAATTTCAGCGCCACTTGTTCCAATATTTACATTTGCAATTCCACAATCACTTCCTGTTTGGGAAAGGAATTTTTCAGCTTCCCGCATATTCAAAGTCATTATTGCAGAGGACAATCCTTGAGGTACCCCGTTTTGAATAGCTATTGCTTCATCGAGATTGTTATATTTCATTAGATATAGAATCGGCGCAAATGTTTCGTGTTGCACAATCGAAAAATCATTTTTTGCTTCAGCTATACATGCTGTGACATAACATCCGCTTTCATAACCCGGTCCTGAAAGCACGGCTCCCTCCACAATATAATTACACCCTTGTTTTTTGCCATCTTCGATTGCCTGCAGATACATTTTTACTGCGTCAGTATCAATTAATGGTCCCATATGATTTTGTGTATCTAATGGGTCACCTATTTTTATTTGTTTATAAGCTTTAACTAATTTCTCCTTGAATTGATCGTACACTTTTTCATGAATGATCAGTCTTCTGGTAGAAGTACATCTTTGTCCAGCAGTTCCTACAGCTCCAAAAACGGCACCGATTAACGACATGTCTAAGTCAGCATGTTCTGAAATAAGAATTGCGTTATTGCCCCCTAATTCAAGGATGCTTTTACCAAGTCTTGCCCCAACTGCAGCACTGACAGCCTTACCCATTCTGGTACTTCCTGTTGCTGAAATCAATTGAATTCTTTGATCATTGCTCATCCATTCGCCCAATTCACGGCCACCTTGAACCAAGCAGTTAACACCTTCTGGAACATTATTTTCAGTAAATACTTCTTTTATAATTTCGAAAATGGCGATACCACATAAAGGCGTTTTCTCACTTGGTTTCCAAACAGTAGTATTCCCGCAAACCCAAGCCAGAGCAGCATTCCAACTCCAAACTGCAACAGGGAAATTAAAAGCCGAAATAATACCCACGATACCTAGTGGATGCCATTGTTCATACATACGATGAGATGGTCGTTCACTGTGCATCGTTAGTCCGTATAACTGCCTCGATAAACCAACTGCAAAATCACAGATATCAATCATTTCCTGTACTTCACCTAATCCCTCCTGTAAACTCTTACCCATTTCATAACTCACCAATTTGCCAAGCGAGGCCTTTTTATCTCTAAGTGCAACGCCAACCTGGCGAACTATTTCCCCTCTTTTTGGTGCTGGCCAATTACGCCATTCTTTAAAAGCTTCTTTTGATTGATTAATCAGTTTTTCATATGCAGCTTTATCGGTTGTGCTGACCGATGCTATTAATTTTCCATCAACCGGTGAGAATGATTCAATAATGGGTCCATTGCTTTCAATCCATTTTATTCCGGTGGAAACACCATTGTTTTGAGAATGGATGCCTAAATCTTTCAAAAAGTCCATACATATAATTTTACCAAAGGTAGGGGATGGCCGACTTTAAAATAAGGGAAAGATGATCTATTAATCGGCTTATTTGCCTTTAGAAAGCTCTAACAACTGATCATACACAAAGCTATAACTGCTTCCAATAGGTATTTCTTTACCTGCAACAACCAGTTTTGTTTTACTAAATTTTTCAATTTTGTTTATCGGAACAATAAATGATCTATGAACCCTAACAAAATCTCGAGCTGGTAATTTTTCCTGAATACTTTTTAATGTCATTAGCGTTAATACAGGTGTAGGCTTTATATATAGTTTTATATAATCGTCTAAAGCTTCAATAAGTTCAATGTCTTTAAGATTGATCTTCATGATTTCGTAATTGACTTTTACGAAAATCGAATTGAGTTGAAGTTCCTGTGAACTTAAAAATTCTATGTATTCTTTGGCTTTGTAAACTCCTTTAAGAAAACGGTCATATTCAAAAGGTTTTAAAAGATAGTCAACTGCATCTACATTAAATCCTTCCACTGCAAAATCTTTATAGGCTGTTGTAAATATTACAGGAGGTTTTTCAACAAGGCTTCTATAGAATTGTAATCCATTAACATCGGGCATTTGTATGTCAAGAAATAAAAGGTCAACCTTATTTTGAGAAAGCCAAACGCTTGCTTCATCAGTATTAGTAAAAACTTTATCTAACTGAAGAAAGGAGATCTTTCCACAATACTCGTTAATCAATTGGAGGGCTAATGGCTCATCATCGATGGCAATACAGTGGATCATGATAATTGAATCTCAAGATGAACAAAATAGAAATTATCTTTTGCCTCATGGCTTAACTCATACTTTCCTGGGTACATCAATTCAAGTCTTCTCTTTACATTGTTGATGCCTATGCCAGTATTTTCAAGCATATTATTTTCTGAAGCAACAATATAATTTTTAACCTTCAAATCAATTGTATTGTTAATTACTGAGAGGCTAATTTCTATTGTAGAATCGTGTTTTGTACTGATCCCATATTTGAAGGCATTCTCAATAAAAGGAATGAAGATCAAAGGTGCTACCACTTTGTTTTCAATATCACCAGTTGATTCAAAAAGTACCGTAGTCTTCTCTGTTAATCGAACTTGCTGCAACTCAATATAATTATGTGTAAAATCAACTTCATTTTGAAGTGGAACAAGATTTTGTGTTGTTTCAGTTAAAATATAACGCATAATTGAAGAGAGTTTCATTACAGCCGGTGCCGTTTTCTCGCTTCTAACAATCGCTAATGAATAAATATTATTAAGCGTATTGAAAAAAAAGTGTGGATTGATCTGTGATTTCAAAAAAGAAAGCTCAGTATTTAATTTCTCGCTCTCCGTTTCTTTTCTTGTCTCTTCCGTTTTTAACCAACGCTGAATTACGGCAATGCAAGTTCCAACTGTAAATACTAAAAAGAATATCGCAACATTATAAATATCAACCGATCCCTTTCTTCTCATTCTAGGTCTTGGAGCTCCCTTAGCATTATCGGAATTGATTACTGGATGTATTTCCGGACTTGCAATTAATCCTGCTAAATATTTCGGAAGAAATATAAAGATTAATAAAGCGGCAATAATGGAGAAAATATAAAATCCCCATTTTTCTTTCATTAAAAGGTATGGGATTAATATTTGGGTATTCAGATAGTAGAAAAGAATTAAGAAGATATTAT
>CAIJLK010000032.1 GCA_903821465.1 uncultured Bacteroidota bacterium
AAACGTAAAAGAGCCATGCGTCAAAAAGGTATTGTAGGCAGTACAAACAAAGCCTCAGTTCTTCGTTTATTACGTTTAAGAGGGTAGTCATCTGCCATTTCAGTTACCAATCATTTTAAAAATCGGTCGTGGTAAACTTTACCAGGACTTCAAAAACACTAAACTATGCCACGTTCAAAAAATGCAGTAGCATCTAGGGCTAGAAGAAAAAAGATTCTTGATCAAGCTAAAGGATTTTATGGTAAACGTAAAAACGTTTATACTGTAGCCAAAAATATCGTTGAAAAAGGTTTGACTTACAGTTATGTAGGCCGTAAATTAAAAAAGCGTGAATACCGCCAGTTGTGGATTGCACGTATCAATGCAGCTGTGAGAGAAGAAGGTATGACTTATAGCCAATTCATCAACAAGCTGAACACTAAAGGAATAGAACTGAATCGTAAGGTCCTTGCTGATTTAGCAATGAATGAGCCAGAGAGCTTTAAAGCACTGGTTAATCAGGTAAAATAGTTTTCAATTTGAATGCAGAAACCGGAAGTAAAAAGCTTCCGGTTTTTTTTGTGCAAACAAGCGAGTAAACTGTTACTTTTGCGATGCAAAAAATTGTTTGCTCACAGTCTAATAGTAACTCGGATAATGAACAACACCTACACTTCTCTTGTGAATCAAACCTTTCATTTTCCACAGGAAGGATTTGATCAAAATGATGATGGGTATTTAGAGTTTAACGGTCTTGACCTGATTTCTCTGATTAATAAGCATGGCACACCGCTGAAGCTGACGTATCTGCCCAAAATTGGGATGCAGATTAATAAAGCCAAGGGTTTGTTTGAAAAAGCTTTCAAGAAGCATAAATACGATGGGCAATATTTCTATTGTTATTGTACTAAGAGCTCGCACTTTTCTTTTATTGTAGAGGAAGCATTGAAACATGGGATACATTTAGAAACATCTTATGCCTATGATATCGATATTATCAATCGATTATACGAGCGAAGAAAGATCAATAAGGATGTGTACATTATTTGTAATGGCTACAAACAAAAAATGTACACTTCTCGGATTGCTAAGTTGATCAATAATGGATTTAAAAATGTGATTCCGATATTAGATAATAAAGAAGAATTGTTGGCATATCGAAAATCTGTAAAGAAGCCTTTTCGTTTAGGTATTCGTGTGGCTGCAGAAGAGGAACCCAATTTTCCTTTCTATACTTCAAGATTGGGAATTCGGGCAAAAGACATTTTGGAATTTTATGTAGATGAGATTGAGGGAAATGAAGAAAAATTTCAATTAAAAATGTTGCATATCTTTTTGAATAAAGGTGTGAAGGATGATATTTACTATTGGTCTGAGTTGAATAAGATCATCAACCTGTATTGCCAGTTAAAAAAAATCTGTCCCGAATTAGATTCGATTAATATCGGTGGAGGTTTCCCCATTAAACATTCTCTAGGTTTTGAATATGATTATCAATTCATGATCAATGAGATTGTAGGAAATATTAAGAAGGCTTGTAGTAAAGCAAAAGTTCCGATGCCTAATATCTATACAGAGTTTGGAAGTTTCACTGTTGGAGAGAGCATGGCACATATATATAGTGTACTAGGACAAAAAATTCAGAACGACCGTGAGTGCTGGTATATGATCGATTCATCATTCATCACCACTTTACCAGATACATGGGGCATCGGAGAGAAGTTCTTGATGTTGCCAATTAATAAATGGGATAATGAATACCATCGAGTTGTATTAGGTGGTATCACTTGTGATAGTCACGACTACTATGATTCAGAAGAACATATCAATGAAGTGTTTCTTCCTAAATTAGCTTCACCCAATAAGAAGGAAGAAGAATCAAATAAAGAACCATTGTATGTAGGTTTCTTCCATACTGGAGCATACCAAGATTCTATAAGTGGCTATGGTGGTATTAAGCACTGTATGGTTCCATCACCTAAACACGTGATTGTAGAATATGATAATAATGGAAAACTGATCGACTGGGTCTATGCGAAGGAGCAAACATCGGCAAGTATGTTGAAGATCCTAGGCTATGTAAGATAACTATCCAATAATATTTTTTTAAATCCGCTTGAGAGAGCGGATTTTTTTTGCTTAATTCTGTAATTCAGCCATGCAGATCTTTAAATCATTTAAATAATTACCATACAATTTTTTTAAATACCATTTGGTGAAATAATACATGCCATAAGCGCCTAAACTTATAAATATGGTAAAGCAGATGATAAAAACAGAAAATTGTAAGCCATTCATTTTTGTGCCAAAATGGTATCCACTTTTATAAGTGTTTGATATTAAATCTGATTGACCATCAAAATAGCCCAAATACCCCGCGAAGATTAGGCAAAAAGGGATTAATGCCATAGTAAATTGAAGATATCTTTTTACAAATTCTTCTATTAGTTTGATATAGGATTCTAAATTTGTTTTAATAGTCTGATCAGTTGTTTTTATTTTATTAGTTCTAAGTAATAAATAGATTAAAAAGAATAAGAACAAATACATGAGTACGCTGAAAACACCAAAATAAATCCTCATAGAACGCATGCTTGCATCAAATGCAGCAAATACAAAACCGAAGTTTAGTAAAAAGCCAATAATTATTTCAAACCATAAGCTCTTTTTTATCTTATCGATATATGAACTGGTTTTCTTTTTGAGTAATTGCTCAATATCAGCATCGGACCGATTGGTATGGTCAGTAGCCAGTTTTGTTTTGAGCTCGTTTTTAAATTGATCTAAATCCATAACATATTTTTAGGCTTGGTCCATATATTTTTGAGATTGTTCTTTCAGTTTTGCTTTAATTCGATTCATTTTAACTGCTACATTATTAGCTGTGATTCCCATCATCTCTCCAATTTCCTGGTAGGCATAATCTTCTAAATAAAGCATCACAATAGCCTTGTCAATTTTTGATAGATCACCAATTGCTGCATACATCGCCTTCAATTGTGCCTCAATCGGGTCGGGTTCATCTAAGCTTACTGTTTCAGGCAATTCATCTGTAGTGTATATCGATGGACTCCTCTTTTCTTTTCTATAAAATGTGATCGCTGTATTCAATGCAACCCGATAAAGCCAAGTAGAAAATTTAGCCTCACCCCTAAACGATTGATAGGCTTTCCAAGCTTGTAAAGTAATTTCTTGAAACAGATCTTCGCGGTCCTTATGCTGGTCCATATAAAGATTACACACTTTATGAACGATGTTCTGGTGTGACTTTAATAAGGGAACAAATTCTTCTTGGGCCATCAGTAGCAAATTAATACTTTACTGGTTTAACCGTATAACCTTCGGCTTTAAGCAATGCAAGCACGCCAGTTTTGCCACCAAGATGTGCACCACCTACGGCAATAAAGCTAGATTTGTCTTGCATTATTTTTTTTAGTTTAGGAATCCAGTTCTTATTTCTATTTACCAATAATACCTCTTCATTCATCCCATCTGTTCCTTGTTTCTGAACGTATTGGTACAATATTTCTGCATCATTTTTTTTATATACTTCAATCATCTCATTCATCATTTGCTTGGTACTATCAAAATTTAGTACCATTTTTTGCAATGAAATAATTTGAGAATCGAGTGGTTGAGAATCAACAGCAATCATTTGTTCTTCCACAGTTTCTAAACCCAATACGGCCTTGCCACCCTTTTTTGCGATCTGCATCAATTCGGTTTCTGGTTGTACAAAATTCAAACAGGGAATCGTTTTCAGCGTTAATAAACTTAAATGAAAGAAAGGTTTGTAATGGTTAAACTGTGTTGCAGGAAAACCGGTGATCTTTTTAAAAGCATCATTAAAGCTTTTGAAACTGCTACTGTCCATCATTGATTCGATGGTTTTATCTTTCATGATAATTTTCTGCATGAGGGTAGCTTGCAAATTTGGATCGTCCATATCCAATTCGCCATAAAACTGATTGGTGGCTGCTATTTTTGATTCTAAAATGGCACTAATACTGAACTGATCTTTACACATAATATGGAATGTGCCAAATAGATAGGAGGGTTGTGGTAATCCCTTCCCACTAATTTCCCAAAGAAGCGAACCTTTATCATTGCCCTGAGCAAAACCGATAAGAGATAATAAAATGGAAAAAAATACAAGGCTTAGTTTCTTCATAAATTGTATTTGCTAATTGTTAGTAGTTGTCTGCTTAAAAATATTACATAGTTGCATAAAAATACCCCTATGTGGAAACATAGGGGCAAACCAAAACCAAATAACGCTATAAATAGTGGAACAATGGCTTAGGAAATGATGATTTCTTTAGGCGCAATTGTTACCTGCTCTTTTTTAGGTAAGAATAATTTTAAAATACCATTTTCGTATTTTGCTTCTATTGCATCTGCCTGAATCTTTTCATCTAAGCTAAAACTGCGTTTAAAGCTATTCAATGTAAATTCTTTGCGGATCGTTTGGTGATCCTTGTTTTCAGGAGTTTCTTTCTTCTCAAAGCTGATGGTCAATAAGTCTTTATCAATATTAATTTTGAAATCTTCTTTATTTCTACCAGCAGCAATCAGTTCAAGATGAAATCCATCTGATGTTTCGTCAATATTCACTTTAGGATTCCCGACTTGATTAGAAATATCCCTACCCCAATTTGCAGGGATATTGTTGAATAATTCTTCAAAAATGTTCTTTACTTGTACAGGGTGTTGTTTTACAAACGTCATTTTATTATTTTTTTAGTTTTTTTAATTTCTAATACTAACTCAAAGTCTGTACCGGTGGAATATTTCCTGGTAAAAGCTGACAAGCTAACTGAGTATAAAAATAGTAAATGACATTATGGCAATTGTTATAAAAATAGTATGACAAAATGGCGATAATTTAAGAGACGATGTTTATACATTTATCTTAGTTTTGCAATTCAATCTTTAAAAAACAATTATTATGTATCCAGCAGAGATAGTATTACCAATGAAGGCTGAATTGGTAGACGGAGGATTTGACGAGTTATTAACTTCAGCAGAAGTTGACAGTACTTTAGCTAAGGAAGGTACCACATTAGTAGTAATTAATTCTGTATGTGGTTGTGCAGCAGGTACTTGTAGACCAGGTGTATTAATGGCGGTTGCGAATGCAACAATTCGTCCAGATAGATTAACAACTAGTTTTGCAGGATTTGATGTGGAAGCAGTGAACCAGGTTCGTAAGCATTTATTGCCTTATCCACCTTCTTCTCCTGCTATTGCCTTGTTCAAAAATGGGGAATTAGTGAGTATTGTTGAAAGACATCAGATCGAAGGGCGCCCGGCGCAAGTAATTGCCCAGCATCTAATTTCGGTTTTTGATGAGCATTGTAATTAAGATTTTGTATTTTCGCAAGAGATGGGTTAGTAAGTATGGGCCTCACGCAAGTGGGGCCTTACTATTTCAAATGGGTTTTGTTCTGATTTTTTTCAAATATTCTGACTAACATTGCAGCCCATACCTAGAGATTAGCTTAACATAAAATAGCAACTATTCATGTATCCCAACCTCTATTACGCTTTTAAAGATTTGTTTGGCATTGAATTATCTGGATTGAAACTCGTGAACAGTTTTGGGTTCTTTGTGGCACTCTGTTTTATTATCAGTGCTTGGGTTCTGACACTTGAATTAAGAAGAAAACAACAACAAGGGTTATTAACTTTTACGGAAGAAAAAATTGTGATTGGAGCGCCTGCTTCTATTGCGGATTTATTGGTCAATTTTATTTTAGGATTCATTTTTGGCTTTAAAATTATTGGAGCATTTACTATTTCAGATGCATTAAACGATCCTCAAGCATTCATACTTTCTTCACATGGTAATTTGTGGACAGGATTGTTGCTGGGGTTGATCTTTGGAGGATTGAAGTGGTATGAAAAGCACAAAGCAAAATTGGCAAATCCAGAGGAAAGAATCGTTCGGATTTGGCCTCAAGATCGTGTGAGTGATTTGCTGATATATGCTGCAGGCTTCGGATTTCTTGGAGCTAAAATTTTTCATAATCTAGAGAATTGGGGCGACTTCGTTAAGGATCCAATTGGGGCATTGATTTCATTCAGTGGACTAACATTTTATGGTGGATTGATTTGCGCGGGTGCAGCAATTATGTTGTACGCAAAAAAAATTAAATTACCCATTGTTCATTTAGTTGATGCTTTTGCTCCAGTGTTAATGTTGGGGTATGCAATAGGTAGAATTGGATGCCAGATCAGTGGTGATGGTGATTGGGGTATTGTAAATTCAAACCCTAAACCATTTAGATGGATGCCAGATTGGCTATGGTCTTACCAATACCCGCATAATGTAATTGGGGAAGGGGCGCCAATACCTGGTTGTGATGGCCCTTACTGTAATCAGCTCATTCGCTCTGTTTATCCCACTGCGTTGTATGAAGTGATCATGTGTTTTATTGTGTTTTTCATACTCTGGTCGCTTCGTAAAAAAATTAAAATACCCGGACGATTATTCGGGATCTATTTGATATTTAATGGTATCGAGAGATTCGCAATTGAGCATATTCGCGTGAATACCCATTACGAATCACTTCCATTTAAACCTACACAGGCACAAATTATATCGATACTGCTATTTATTGCAGGTTGGATTTTAGTTATTCAATCCAAGAAATGGTTCGGGAAACCCGCTATTTCACAGCCGATTGATTGATAATTAGGGCTTTCAGGAATAGATTCAGTAAATGCAATTATCTTTGCAAAAACCTTTTTTATGCCTTCATTTGATATCTCTTCAAAAGTTGATCTGCAAACTTTAGACAATGCTATCAACACTGTAAATAAAGAAATTAGTACTCGTTTCGATTTTAAAAACTCTCCGGTAAAAATTGACCTGAACAAGAAGGATTTCATTATCAATCTAGAAGTGGAAAGCGACATGAAAATGAAGCAAGTGATTGATGTGATTATCAGCAGAGCCATGAAGCAAGGAATTGAAGCAAGTGCTTTTAATTTTGAAAAAGATGCCTATCCTAGCGGAAAGGTGGTGAAGAAAGAAGTGCCAGTTCAAAATGGGTTAAAGCAGGATGACAGTAAGAAAGTTGTAAAACTAATTAAGGATAGTGGTTTAAAAGTGCAGGTGGCTATTATGGACGATATCGTTCGAGTTACGGGTAAGAAAATAGATGATTTACAAGATGTTATAGCACTTTGTAGAAATTCTAGCTTAGGCTTGCCCTTGCAATTTATTAATATGAAGAGCTAAAAAAGAGAGGGGAGAACCTGAAATTTGAATTTCATTTGGAATTTAACCCTGTTTTTCTTACTTTTGCCATCCTAAAAAATAACAATACGGCAAAATCCGTATTACCTAAATCAAATATTATGAAGCAAGGTATCCATCCAGAAAGTTATCGTTTCGTTGTTTTCAAAGACATGAGTAACGGTGATTCATTTTTAAGCAAATCAACTGCTAATACAAAAGAAACCATTTTATGGGAAGACGGTAAAGAATACCCAGTTATTAAATTGGAGATTTCTAATACTTCTCACCCGTTCTATACTGGTAAAAATATGTTGGTTGATACAGCAGGTCGTATCGATAAGTTCAAAAAGCGTTACGCGAAAAAAGACTAATCTTTTTGACAAAATATTCAAAATCCCGTTCAGATCTTATTTGGACGGGATTTTTATTGCTAGTTCACAGTAACTTTACTAAATAAACAATCGCAACATGAAGCTTGATATATTAGCAATCGGGGTACATCCAGACGATGTAGAATTGGGTTGTGCAGGTACGCTCTTATCGGCCATTGCAGAAGGTAAGAAAGTGGGTATTGTTGACTTGACAAGGGGTGAGCTTGGAACTAGAGGTACTGCCGAAACTAGAAAGCTAGAAGCTCGTAACGCGGCGAATATTTTAGGCATAGTTATCCGCGAAAATTTAGAAATGGCTGATGGTTTTTTTCAAAATGATGAGGCGAATCAACGGTTACTGATCCAGTCGATCAGAAAATTTAGACCAGAAATCATCTTGGCTAATGCACCCGAAGATCGCCATCCAGATCATGGAAGAAGCTCTAAAATGATCGCAGACGCTGCTTTTCTTTCAGGATTAAGAAAAATTATTACGGAACATAATGGTGCCATACAACAGGAATGGCGCCCTAAATATGTATTTCATTATTTACAAGATCGTTTTTTGCAACCTAGTTTTGTAGTGGATATATCTAAGTATATGGATAAGAAAATAGAGTCCGTTATGGCTTATACCACACAGTTTTATAATCCAGATTTAAACGAACCACAAACCTATATTTCTTCTCCTCAATTTATAGATTCAGTGAAAAGTCGTGCAATGATGCTTGGCAAAAGAATTGGTGTTGAGTATGCGGAAGGATATATTTCAGAAAAAATGATTGGTATCAATAGCTTCGACAGCTTGATACAACAAACAACTTAATAGATTATTAATTCATTAAAGAATAGATTATGTCGGTAGTTCCAGTTGGTCTAGTTCAAATGACCTGTTCTGCATCCAAAGAAGAGAATCTTGCAAAAGCCATTCTCAAAATCAGAGAAGCTGCTGCAAAAGGAGCAAAGATCGTTTGCTTGCAAGAATTGTTTACCTCCTTGTATTTCTGTGATGTGGAGGATCATGAAAACTTCCTATTGGCAGAAGCTATTCCTGGTCCCTCAACCGAAACCTTGAGTTCGGTAGCGGCTGAATTAGGCGTAGTATTGATTGCTTCATTATTTGAAAAACGTACAAAAGGGATCTATCATAACAGTACAGCAGTTCTTGATGCTGATGGAGCTTATTTAGGGAAGTATCGTAAAATGCATATTCCGGATGATCCTGCTTTTTATGAAAAATTTTATTTCACTCCTGGTGATCTTGGATATAAAGTTTTCAAAACAAAATTTGCTACTATCGGCATACTCATTTGCTGGGATCAATGGTATCCTGAAGCTTCTAGAATTACTGCATTAATGGGTGCTGAGATCTTATTTTATCCCACAGCTATTGGTTGGTCAACTGCCCAAGATGAGGCAACTAATATTGAACAATACAATGCTTGGCAAACCATTCAGAGAAGTCACGCTGTTGCAAACGGGGTTCACGTGGTTAGTGTGAACAGAGTAGGAATGGAGCAAGACGGTGCTATGAAATTTTGGGGTGGATCATTTGTAAGTAATCCATTTGGAACATTATTGTATAAAGCTCCACATGATCAAGAGGAAATTGCTGTTATCGATATTGATACAAAACTCACTGATTATTATCGTACACACTGGCCTTTCTTACGCGATAGAAGAATAGATTCCTATCAGCCTATTACGAAGAGATTTATTGACGAAGATTAATTGCATTTTCAAAAGCTTTATTTCTACCATGTCGAACGACTATAAACTACTTACCCCAGATGCATTGGGCTATCGATTTCCGGCTGAGTTTGCAGAACATGAAGCTACTTGGCTTTCATGGCCGCATAAGGAAGCTAGCTGGCCAGGGAAGATTGATGAAATATTTCCCAACTATGCCTTGTTCATTAAATATTTGGCATTGAGCGAAAAAGTAAGGATTAATGTTGCCAATGAGGCAATGAAAACTTTTGCTTTAATGCATCTTGAAAAAGCTGCTGTAAATCTTGCACAAGTTGAATTTTTCATGCATCCCACTAACGATGCATGGTGTAGAGATCATGGTCCCGCATTCTTGATTAATCCAGAAGCAACTATTAAAAAAGTAATTGTTGATTGGAACTACAATGCATGGGGTAATAAATATCCTCCCTACGATCTGGATGATGTAATCCCTAGCTTAATTGGAAATCATTTTAATATTCCAGTTTACAATCCAGGGATTGTAATGGAAGGAGGTTCCGTTGAATTTAATGGTAATGGAACATTGCTTACCTCTACTTCTTGCCTCCTGAATCAAAATCGTAACCCGCATTTGAATCAGCATGAAATTGAAAACTACTTGCATAATTTCTATGGGGTAGATCAGATTCTATGGGTGGCAGATGGGATTGTGGGTGATGATACAGATGGTCATATTGATGATACTGTTCGGTTTGTTAATTCCGATACTGTGATCACGGTAGTAGAATCAAATAAACAAGATGAAAACTATGAATTGCTTCAGACTAATCTGAAACAGTTGAAAGCGATGCGCTTGTTGAACGATAAACAATTAAATATTGTTGAACTTCCAATGCCGGATAAGGTGATCTACGAAGATCAACGCCTGCCTGCATCGTATGCAAATTTCTATATTAGTAATCAGCATGTGATTGTTCCTACATTCCGATGCGATAAAGACGATAAAGCCCTGCAAATCATACAAGATTGCTTTCCTAAAAGAGAAGTAGTGGGGATTGATTCGTCGGATATTATATGGGGACTAGGGAGCTTTCATTGTTTGAGTCAGCAGGAACCTAAATAGGGAAGAGATAAAAGATAAAAGATAAAAGATAAAAGTGAAGAGTGAAGAGTGGAAGAAGAAGATAAAAGATAAAAGATAAAAGTGAAGAGATAAAAGTGAAGAGTGAAGAGTGGAAGAAGAAGCGTGAAGAGATCTAGTGGAAGTTTTTTAATTTGCAGATGAAGAATAGTTCGTTTCCAGCTCTAGGGGTAATGGAATTATAACATGGGTCCATTTTTATTATTTCAAAATGCTTGGCGAATTGCACTTGATACTCAGAAAGATTACCGCCGAAAGGGGGACTTACCTTGAAATCTATATTAAATAATAAGCCCACCAATTTGGCTTCTTGACTCATTAACTCAGACATTTTTTTAATGTATGCTTCTCTTAATTGTGGATCTAGTGCACAGAAAAAAGTTTGTTCTAAGATTAAATCAAATGATCCTCTAAATTCGAAAAAATCGATGCAGATCAAATGAATAGTCTTGATCCATTTTTGTTCAAATATTTCCTTTAAAGAAGCAATGTCAATTGGGGAAATGTCAAGAATGGTAATATTGGTAAATCCATTTTCTGCCAAATAAATTGCTTCATGCCCGTTTCCTCCTCCTGGTATTAAAATGCTACATGACTTATTGGTTAGTTGATCGATATAACTCTTTAAAGGGGTAGAAATCTTTCCTATATTCCAACTAGTAGTATGCGCTGCATAACGGTTATTCCAATAGTCTTTACTTAAAAATATTGGTTCCATTAATTTCCTATTGTGGTATTTTGACGAGGTATCAGTAACAGCTCTTTCTGCCTTCCACTTATAAATCGAAATCCTTTTTCGGTAAAAAATCCATCTTCCTCCAACATCATCCGGATTGATTTTTTCCATGCCGGTATTTCCGACGCAGCATTTAATTCAATGGAATAGGCTGTGTTGAAATGCATGGGAAAATCGCCTGAACCTGGCACAGCATTTTGTTGATCCCACATGCCAATTGTTGGGCCGGCAGCGTGACCATGATAGCCAATTGGATGGGTATAAATACTTGCTACTATACCTTCTTGCTTTGCCTGTGCCAATGCAGCAGATAGTATTTCGTTGCCAGTTTTATTGTATCCAAATTTGCTGGTAAGAATATCTTGCAAACGATTTCCATTTGCGAAAGCTTTCTGTAATGCAGCAGGGGCAATAGTTTCGCCGGGTTGTAGAACATAGGCATGCTCCTGTACATCGGTATTTAATCGCAAATAACTAATCCCAATATCAACATGTAATAAATCGCCGGGCTGAATAATTTCTTTATCCTTATTGGTAAAAGCAGCTAAATGATCAAAACTGGTCTCATCATTTCTTTGAATTTCAACGGAAGGATGGAACCAGGTATCTAAACCCAGATTGCGAATTTTTTGTCTGAACCACCATACAAGATCATCAGTTGTAGTTACCCCAGGCATAATTGTTTTTTCTGAAAATCCTTCTGCTATGATCTGATGGGTAATTTGTATCAATTGTGGATACAACTGCATTTCTCTTTCTGTTCTAGTTTCCAGCCATCCGATCCCTAATTTTTCTGCACTCACAATTTTAGATTGGAATTGCTTGGGCAATTTATGTAGCAGTATTTTTTGCTCAGTAAAAGTTAATCCATCTGCATGTGCAAAATCATTTGAATAGTTAAGCGCAATTTTATTAGGATTTCTGGTGCTAATCAAATCAACCAATGCATCCCATTGATCAGGAAACTTTTTCATATCCCAGGCAGCTTTGATCTGATTTCCTACATTATATCTTGCAATCGCCAGTTGCTCATTTTTATTTTTACTACTATCATGATAAAAAACCAAAATGGTTCTCCTCCTAGCAGAAAGCCATTCGGCTGGTAGCATTGTTTTTAGAATGGGGTCTTCATTGTATTCGCGACTTATGATCACCCACATATCGATCTGCTCTTTATCCATCAATTTTGGAAGCAGTTGCGAAAATCTTTCAGATAGAATTTCGTCAGTCAGTTTAGCCTGATCTCTCAACGACAATATTTGCTGAGAATACCCCTGTAATAATATTAGTATGCAAGTGAAACTGAGACCTAATTTTTTGATCATATTGATTAATATCTAGAAATGAAATATTATGCAGTAACTGTAGCTTGTCTAGGAATAATAAATGCGATCAGATCATCCAATGCAATATTTGCTCTATTTGCTGCATCCTGAATTTCTTCTCTTGAAACATTTGCCGCAAATGATTTTTCTTTTAACCGTTTTTTTACGCCTTTTACATCCATTCCTTCATAACCATTTGGACGCATTAAGGAATAAGCATGTATCAAACCCGACAGCTCATCAAAGGCAAACAACATTTTGTCCATCTTGTTTACCGGCTCCACCCCAAAATGATTCGGACCGTGAGAAGCAATTGCGTGCATTACATCAGGGTCAATTTGCAATTCTTCTAAATGTTCAATGATCTTTTTGCAATGCAGATCTGGCCACTGATCCCAGTCGGCATCATGCAATAAGCCAGATAACTCCCACATCCATTGTTGCTGTTCGTCCAATGCTTCAGTCTCTTTAGCCCAGCACTTCATTAAATGCGCTACCTGTAGCATATGCACTTGTAATTTTGGGTTTAACACCCATTCCTGAAATAATTGTACTGCTGATTCTCGGGTCAACAAATTCCCTTTATTTACTGGATTTCCAAACGCTGATCGATTCAACAATAATGACATATTTATCCATTTATAATTTTCTCAAAAAAAGAGGCCTGATTTTCTGTACTTTAGCCTCATTCGTTCAAACACTATAAAAGTAACAGAACTATGTTTAAAAAATTAGTTTCATTTATCGCTTTTTTTGCATTAGCGGTAATTCAGTTGTCAGCTCAAACAGCACCAACTGCTGCTCCAATCGAAGGGAAGTCGAAATATGATCAGCATGCGTTATTTGGTCCACTTTTTTATCCAAATGCAGGAAACGAATTTCGTGCAGCAAGTGGAGAACCTGGCCATGCTTATTGGCAGAACAGAGCCGATTATAAAATAACGGCTTCCTTAAATGAAGAAAAAAATGAGATCACTGGGTCTGTGGTGATCAGTTATAAAAATAATAGCCCCCAGGAACTTCCTTTTATCTGGTTACAATTAGATCAGAATTTGTACGATCTGCAATCTCGCGGTCAGGCTAAAATGCCTGCCACTGGCCGAAGCCGTTACGGTGATGCAAAAAGTACCTTTAGCGGTGGATATAAAATTACTGCTGTGCAATTAGTGTCTGCTGGTAAACCAACCGAAAACATTCCTTATGTAATCAATGATACAAGAATGCAGTTGCGTTTAGCAAAAGCACTTTCTGCTAGAACTGGAGCGGTATCAGTAAAGATCGATTATAGTTATGTGATCCCTGAATATGGTTCTGATAGAACAGGTATTTTAAAAACAAAGAAGGGTAATATCTATGCAGTTGCACAATGGTATCCTAGGGTATGTGTATTCGATGATCTACAAGGGTGGAATACCCTGCCTTATTTGGGAGCAAGTGAATTTTATTTAGAGTATGGCGATCTGGAAGCTACTTTAACAGTACCGGCTTCTCATATTGTAGTTGCGTCTGGTGAATTATTAAATGCACAAGAGGTATTAACGCCAATACAATTAAAACGGTTTAACCAGGCAAAGGGTAGTGACACAACTGTTACTATTCGAAGTGAAGCAGAAGTTTCAGATCCTGCATCAAGACCTGCTAAAGCAACTTGTACTTGGAAATTTTCTATTAGTAATGCGCGTGATTTTGCTTGGGCTACTTCTAAAAGTTTTATATGGGATGCGGCTAAAATTAATCTGCCTAGTGGAAAAAAATGTTTGGCTACAAGTGTGTATCCTGCAGAGTCAGCCGGTGTGAAAGGATGGGGTAGGGCTACAGAATATACAAAAGGAAGTATAGAAAATTATAGTAAGCGTTGGTTTGAATTCCCTTACCCTGTAGCGTCTAACGTGGCAAGCAATGTGGGTGGGATGGAATATCCTGGTATTGTATTTTGTGGTTCTACTGCAAAAACAGAAGGATTATTTGGTGTTACGGATCATGAATTCGGTCACACTTGGTTCCCTATGATCGTTGGTAGCAATGAACGTAAATACGGATGGATGGATGAGGGTTTCAATACTTTCATTAATACTTTGGCAGGAGATGATTTTAATAAAGGAGAATATAAATCAGCTAAAACTGATTGGCATCAATATGCTAAGTATGTGATATTTGTACCAACATCTGAAGCCATGTTGAATACCCCAGATGTTTTACAAGAAAGAAATATCGGAGTGGCATTATATATGAAACCAGGATATGCATTGACTCTTTTAAGAGAGCAAATATTGGGACATGACCGCTTTGACTATGCATTTAAAAAGTATATCCGCGATTGGAAATATAAACATCCTTCTCCCTATGATTTCTTTAGAAGTATTGAGAATGCTGCTGGTGAAGATCTAGCTTGGTTCTGGAGAGGCATGTTCCTAGAAAATTACAAATTGGATCAAGCCATTTCTAAAGTCGATTATATTGGTAATGATGCAAAAAATGGAGCTATCATAACTATTGATAATTTAGATCAATTAGCCATGCCTGTTGTAATTGAATACACAACTAAGTCTGGTAAAGTAGAAAGAAAAAATTTGCCAGTTGAAATTTGGCAAAATAATTCAAGCTGGAAGGTTAAATTAAATACTACTGAAGAATTGCAGAAAGTAGTGATCGATCCCGATCATTCTTTTCCTGATATGAATTCTGCAAACAATACTTGGAAAGCAAACTAATCATCTATCAAGCTACCGATACAAGCAAGTGTCGGTAGCTTTTATTTGTAGGATCATGAAGCAGTTTTTTCGCCTATTTATCTTTTCTACGCTGGTAATTACTATCTGGGCCTGTTCTAGAAAGCCTTATGCAGATACAAATAAGTCGTATCAAAAACAAGCAAAGGCTTTTGCCGAAAGTTTGAAAGCTGCACCAGAACAATGGATCTCTGATTCAATTAAGCAGCCAGCATTTTGGGTAGGTACTACAAACTTCAACATGCGTAAGCCAAGCTTCGTGATCATCCACCATACGGCACAAAATGCATGTGAGCAGACACTGAAGACTTTTACCATGACTAAAACGCAGGTTAGTGCGCATTACGTGATCTGTAAGGATGGAACTATACATCATATGTTGAACGACTACTTACGTGCATGGCATGGGGGAATCGCAAAATGGGGAAGTATGACTGATATTAATTCTACTTCTATTGGCATTGAATTAGACAATAACGGATTTGAGCCCTTCGATAGTTTGCAGATAAAAAGTCTGATCAGTTTATTAGCGAGACTCAAAAAGACCTACAATATTCCTGCTGCTAATTTTATAGGCCACGGAGATATAGCACCTGTTAGAAAAAATGATCCGAACTGGCGTTTCCCTTGGAAAACTTTAGCTGATAATGGCTTTGGTCTCTGGTATGATCAAAATCTGGTGGAACCACCTAGAGGATTTGATCATATTCAAGCGCTACGCATTATTGGTTATGATGTAAAAGATACTACTGCAGCTATTCAATCTTTTAAAAGACATTTCTTACAGGATAGTACTCGTAAACTCAACGAAACTGATCGCGTTGTTTTATACAATTTGCAGAAAAAATATTGGTAGAAAATTTAATTGGTTTCCTTGTTTTTTTGCTGCGCTTTTTTAAATGCTTGGTAAACACCATTGGTCCATCCAAATCCGTCCTGCCCTGCATATTCGCCCCCTCCGGCTAATTTGTTCAGGTCTTCTACATTGTATTTTTCCATTAATTTACCCGTTTCGAAAAATACTTTTTCATTGAGTTTGGTCCACCTTTCTCCAATTTCATTAGCTAATTCTTTAATGCCATAATTATTCAAACCAACAAATGCGATCCATTGTAAAGGAGCCCAGCCGTTGGGCGCATCCCATTGTTGCCCCGAATAAATATTTGTGGTAACTAATCCTCCTGGTTTCAATAAATTTTCTGAAACTGCATGAGCTACTGCATTTGCCTGATGTTGATTAGTAATTGAAACAAATAATGGATACAAACCCGCTGCAGTTTTCTTATTAAGTGTTTCTTTCTTTACAAAGTGATAGTCACAGAAATAGTGGAGTTGGGTATTCCAGCAATAATTTAGAATTGCATTTTTTCTTTTCGCAGCTCTTTCTATAAATTCAGAAGCTTTAGAGGCATTTCCAGATAAGGTTGCAGTTTTTGAAATAATCTGTTCGAGCATATACATCAAACAGTTTAGATCTACAGGAATGATATTGGTAGTCTCAATTGTTTTGATTGAATAATTATCTGCAAACCATCTAGTACTAAAATCCCAACCACTCTCTGCACCAGCTCTGAGATTTGAATAAATAATTTCTGGTGATTGTTTACTGTTATTACTAATATGAATATCCTCTGCATAACTTTCCTCACGAGGCAATTGTTTTGAATCATAATACCGATTCAAAATAGTTCCATCTGGCATCTTGGCTATTCTTTTTACTGTTTCGCCTTTGTTCAAATTTTCAGATCCTTCCATCCAAAATGCATATTCTTTTTCAAGTTCTTTCTGATAGTTTAAATAGGTATTGTCGTCTTTTTTTATATCTGCAAGTAATTGAACCATTAGGGCAAAGAAAGGAGGCTGACTTCTACTAATATAATATTGTCTATTCCCGTTTGGAATATGGCCGACATGATTGATCAGATAAGCAAAATTATTAACCATGTCTTCGATCAGATCAACCCTGCCATCTTCTTTCAAACCCAACATGGTAAAATAAGAATCCCAATAATAAATTTCTCTGAACCTTCCTCCAGGAACTATGTATCTATTGGGTAAATTAATAAGTGAACTTTTTTCATTGGTGGCTTCTCTGGTAAGCATGGGCCAAAGATTCCGAATATTTTCAGCAACAGAAAGTTGTGTATTACTAGTATAATCAGATCCGATTTTAGGTGGCATTAAAAAATGTTTATGCACAAAATTGCTCAGATCAAATCCGGGAAGAATTTTTGAAAGTTCATATTTCTTCTGAATATCTATTAGCGGGAAAATCGGGATACAGTCAACAAATGTTTTCCCATCTTCTAAAATTGCCCTTAATTGTACTTCTTTGAACAATTCAATTAATTCAAAAATTTGCTTTGGTTGCTGATTCATTGAATAGAAAATAGATTGTTATGCTTTAGATTCAATCTCGTTCACTTTTTTCTGAACTCGATAAAAAACAATTAGAAGAATGATGAGTAAACAAATAGGGACAAGCGAAAAGTAGAAAGCAGCTTGTCCGCCATAGGCCTGAAATATATTACCAGTGATAATGGAACCAGTAGTACCACCAAGCGCAGAAAAAATTACGATGAGGCCCGACATATAGCCATGCTTCTTCTTCGGTAAAGAGCTTAAAATAACAGAATTGATAGCCGGATAAATTGGGGCAATTAAAAATCCAATTAATGGAAATATAAAAGTTGCAAGTGGTGCGGTTGACCAGCCTGTAACAATTGTTCCTGTTGCATTATTGGCAAGTGGAAGGGCAACTAACACCAGAATAGCAGATAAGATTAAGCAAGTTATGATTACACTCAACCAGTTGATCTTCCGTAAAACGATCCCTGCAATAAATCTTCCAATGGCTGTAGCCGCTGCCAATATACTTGCCATCTGAATACTCAATGTTTGAGGCAAATGCAAAACTTTACTATTATAAGTAGGAAGCCAACTCATGATACTTTGTTCTATCAAAACATATACAAAGGCACTGGCTACAAAAACAATTACAATTGGTAAAAGAATCAACTCCAGCATATGTTTGAATTCATTGGACAATGGTTCTTTATCTGTTTTTTTAACGGAACTCTCATCTAATGGGGAACTCAATAAAAGTAAGAAGGCAATGGCAACAATTCCATCTAATAAATAATAGACTTTTAACCAGGAAGTGGATTGTGGATGTTGGTCATCTACAAAGGCACTAAAAATAAAATAACCGGTAAGGATTCCCACCATGAAGAACGACTCAATAAAGTTCATAAAACTGGCATGCGCTTTTTTGTCGTTCGTAATGATCCCGATAGTGGCAAATACAGACACTTTGATCATAGCAAAACTGGCACCTGTTGCTGCGAACAAGAGTTTTGTCATAATAAAACTTGGGAAAACAGGCATTAATAAGGCCACTAATCCTACAAATGCTAATGCAATCAGCATCGATTTTTTATAACCTATCCGATTAATATAAGATGCAATAAAGAAAGACACGATGGCAATACTCAAATCCTTGAAGGCTTCTAAAATACTGGCCCCTGATTCCGTAATTCCATAATTACTCTGAACTTGTAGTATAACCGTACCCACACTGTTTAATAATATGGCGAATACAAAATAGTTTAGAAATAGGGAGGTTTTGATCTTCCAATTTTCCATAAATTCTCATTTGGCTGTGAATAAATATACAGAAGAAATTAAGAATAGACCCCTAACAAAAATGACTCAATTTATTAACTAACAATTGTTAGGGATTGCGTTACATTTCTTATTTTTACGCCTTAAAATCCTTATACATGCAATTTGAACTAAGTGAAGAACAGTTAATGATTCAAAAAGCAGCTCGTGATTTTGCAAAAAACGAATGCTTGCCTGGCGTAATTGAAAGAGATGAAAAGCAACAATTTCCTAGAGCACAAGTAATGAAATTGGCCGAACTCGGTTTTATGGGTATGATGGTAGATCCTGCCTATGGGGGAAGCGGTATGGATACCATGAGCTATGTATTAGCGATGGAGGAGATCAGTAAAATAGATGCGAGTACTAGTGTTTGTATGAGCGTGAATAATAGCTTGGTTTGTTGGGGATTAGAGAAGTTTGCTAATGAAGAACAGAAACAAAAATATTTGTCACCATTGGCTCAAGGAATCAAAGATGGTGAGCTATATATCGGTGCATTTTTATTAAGTGAACCTGAAGCTGGAAGCGATGCAACAAGTCAGCAGACAAAAGCAGAGGATAAAGGTGATCATTATTTGATTAATGGCACTAAGAACTGGATCACCAATGGCTCATCTGCCTCTGTTTATTTAGTAATAGCCCAAACAGATGTGTCGAAGGGAAGCCATGGTATTAATGCTTTTATCGTTGAAAAATCATCACCCGGTGTAACAGTTGCTGCTAAAGAGAATAAATTGGGTATTAGAGGTAGTGATACCCATACCATTATGTTTACAGATGTGAAAGTGCCTAAAGAGAATAGGATTGGGGAGGATGGATCTGGTTTCAAGTTTGCCATGAAAACATTAGCAGGCGGAAGAATTGGGATTGCATCACAGGCATTGGGTATTGCTAGTGGGGCCTATGAACTGGCATTAGCTTACAGCAAGCAACGCAAGGCCTTTGGTAAAGAGATCATGCATCACCAAGCCATACAATTCAAACTAGCAGATATGGCTACTAGAATTGAAGCAGCAAGATTATTATGTCTGAAAGCAGCATGGGAAAAAGATAATGGTATTGATTATACTTTAAGTTCTTCAATGGCGAAAGTATTTGCCAGTGAAACGGCTATGTGGACCGCAACCGAAGCCGTTCAGATTCATGGTGGATATGGTTTTGTGAAGGAATACCATGTAGAACGACTCATGCGCGATGCAAAAATCACTCAGATCTATGAGGGTACTAGTGAAGTACAAAGAATTGTGATCAGCAGATCCATTTTAAAATAATTTTTGTATTTTTCTATCATTAATTGTTTAAGATATTTTTTATAAAATTGCATCCATTACAAAAATGAAATGGGATAAAAGCGTTATTATTTTTTTATTTCTCATTTCATCTTTGAATGTTCATGCAAATGATAGTTTAGTCAATAAATTATTAGAACGCTTATTAGTTCAACAAAATGGGCAAGATCCTTATTTTGTAAATGGTTTATTCCCCTGCTATCGACAGTATAAGTTGAATCATCATACTTTAAAAAAAGACGATAATATTTTTTTTACTGGACTGATTGCTTTTACGCTTAATAAGAATAAAGCCTTGCTTTCTCCAAAGAATCGCGTTTTATGTGATTCTATATTATCAAGAGTGAAGAAGATCTCCCTTAAATTTAAAAATAACCAAGGTAGGAATACATATAATTTTTGGCCAACAGATACAGTAAAAATTTTCCCTAATTCAGGATGGATTAATTGGTTTGATAAAAAAAATTCGTTGGCTGATGATTTAGATGATACAGCAATCATGTTATTAGCGTTGAATGAATCAAATAGCTCAACAGACTCGGTTCATATGTTAATGCAAGAGTTTATTAATAAGCCATCTTGGCCTGTTAAAAATACATTGGATGAGTACAAAAAATTTGGAGCCTATAGCTGTTGGTTTGGGAAGAAGATGATGGTTGAATTCGATGTCTGCACCATTGCGAATGTATTATTGATGGTTCAAACAAATAACCTTGCATGGCTGCCTGCAGATACTGCTAGTATTGAATTGCTATGTCATATGATTGAACAAAAACACCATGTTACTAAACCTGATGTAATGAGTGTTTATTATAAAAAAACTGCTATCATATTATACCATTTGGCTAGATTAATGAGCATTAAGCCGATACCTCAATTAGAGAAATATAAACCTCAACTTATAGAGGAAGCAAAAAATGAATATTATACAGCAAATAACTTAATCGATAAATTAATTTTAAGAACTGCGTTATTGCAATTTGGAACTTATATAAAGGAGGAACCATTGGAATTAAAGGATGATTTGCTCACAACAATTGAAAGTATGGAGTATCCTTTTTTTATTGCAAATCTTGCAAATACAATGCCTAAAGATGTAGCTTATTTATTTGTAAATGCTGGAGTAAGTAAATTTCATTTTTATTGCCCTGCATTTAATGAAGTACTTTTATTAGAATATATTTTAGAGCAGGAAAAATACAATAAGCAATATAAAATTCACGAAATAAAGGAGAATGGCCATTAATATAGGAATATATAATAAAATAATAAATGAGCTTATCTCTGCAAATGTTGCATTGATTGCAGTGAGTAAAACCAAACCCAATGAAGATATTGAAGCATTATATCAATTGGGTCAGCGAGCATTTGGTGAAAACTATGTGCAGGAACTGGTTGATAAGCAATCGGTACTACCTAAGGATATTGAATGGCATTTTATTGGTCATTTACAATCCAATAAAGTAAAATATATCGCTCCCTTTGTGTATCTGATTCATGGTGTTGATAGTTTAAAACTGCTGACAGAAATTAATAAGCAGGCTCAAAAAGCAGGTAGAGTAATTAGCTGCCTTTTACAAATGCATATTGCAACAGAAGAAACAAAATTCGGGATGGATGCTTCCGAATTGGAAGCAGCATTAGCAGCATCTGTTCATTTGCCATTTGTTTCGATTAAGGGTTTAATGGGTATGGCTTCATTTAGCGATGATCAGGAGCAGGTAAGGAAAGAGTTTAAAGTTTTGCAGCATTATTTTCAAAATATGCAAAATAATTTTGGCGCTCCATTTACCATATTGAGTATGGGTATGAGTGGCGATTATCAAATGGCAATTGAAGAAGGTTCAACGATGGTGAGGATTGGAAGCTTATTATTTGGTGCAAGAAATTATAATGCTAACTAATATCTTTTTAACATACATAATATGAAAGCCCTTGAATTATCAAGGGCTTTACTTTTAAATTTTGAATTTTTACTTTTGATTCTATTTCAAAGTTTCTTCCAACCATTTATAGAATTCATGATGCCATACCAATGCATTCTGTGCTTTTAAAACCCAATGGTTCTCTTCTGGCAAATAAAGTAGTTTACTCTTGATGCCTCTTAATTGTGCTGCTTGGAAAGCTTGCTGACCCTGCTCGATCGGAACACGATAATCTCTTCCGCCCTGTACGATCATAATAGGAGTATTCCATTTGTCAACAAAATTGCTGGGTGACTGGCTAAACGAACGTTGAGCTACTGCATTATTCTTATCCCAATAAGCACCCCCTTTTTCCCAATTCTCGAAGAACATTTCATCTGTAGTGCCATACATGCTTTTAAAATCAAATACACCGTCATGCGAAATGAATGTTTTGAAACGGCCATTGTGTAAGGCTTCTAGGGCAAATACAGAGAAGCCGCCAAAACTAGCGCCAATACATCCCATCCTGTTTTTGTCTACATAAGATTCTTTTGAAACAGCATCAATGGCGCTTAGATAATCTTTAATTACTTGTCCCCCCCAATCCTTACTCACACCTTCCGTCCATTTTGTCCCTTCCCCAAACACACCTCGTCGATCTGGTGCCACTACAATATATCCTTGTGAAGCGATCAGTTGAAAATTCCAGCGGAAAGAATAGAAAGGGTTAGTGCCTTGTGGGCCTCCTAAACAAAACAACAGGGTTGGATATTTTTTCTTGGCATCAAATCCTGGAGGATAAATTACCCAGGTTGGCATTTGCTTTCCATCGGTGGTTGTTACCATTTTGTAAGCAGTACTTACTTTAGCTATATTTTTATAATTCTCATCATTAACATGTGTTATCTGAGTTAAATTACCACTGGTTAAATCAAGACTATAGATTTCGGAAGCATGATTGAAATCTACTTTAGTAATAAATAATTCATGCCCGGTTTGGCCAACTATTCCGTTCACTTCAAACTCGCCCTTTGTGAGTTGTGTAAGTGCTTCTTTTTTTACAACACCTTTTATTGGACTAGAAACTTTAAAAATATGTACCATGCCATTGATAGGTGCTATAAAAAATATATTCTTTCCATCCTCACTCCATTTAAAGCTTTCAACATGTATAAAGTCCCATTGCTGAGTTAGATTTATTTTAATTCCATCAAGAAGCACCATCAGATCTTGCTTATCTGCTTCATATCCATCACGTTTCATTTGTAGCCAAGCTAAATGACCTTGAGCACTATAAGCTGGACTAATATCATATCCCTTATTTTCAGACGTCAAATTTTTAGTAGCACCTGTTGTGATATCATACTCGAACAAGTCGGTATTGGTACTAACCACATAGTCGGTTCCGAATTTCTTTTTGGTGCTATACACAATATGTTTGCCATCCGGATTCCAGATATAATCTTCGTCGCCTCCAAATGGTTTGAGCGGACAATCAAATAATTCGCCTTTCATAATATCAGTTGCTTCACCAGCTTTACCATTCACTAATGGAGCAAAAAATACGTGATCGTATTTTCCGTCTTCCCAAGTATCCCAATGGCGATAGTTTAATGATTCATAGATCTGCACATTTGATTTGGTAAGGGTAGGATAGAAGTCCGATCCGTAAACCGATTTTAATTTTACGGCATCACTGCTGATGATATATTTACCATCAGAGGAAATTTTGTCGTTCACCAGTAATTCATTGGCGTTACTAATTTCTTCAGCTTTACCGCCTCCGATTGGTATGCGATAAGTTTTACTATTTCCCTTGTTTAATTCAACATTTGGAACGTTCACGCTGTAAATCAAAAATTGTTTATCCTTCGAAATCCCCAAAGCACTTACTCTGCCTAATTTCCAGAGCATTTCGGGACTCAAATTTTGTTGTGCATATAAATTAGCACTAGAGATAATCAATAAAAAAATAAAAATCTTTTTCATGTCTATGTCTTTCGTTTTTAAATAAAAAAGTTCATCAACTATTGTTTAAATAACTGATGAACTTTAAAAAAAGGTATGTTCAAAAATTATTTTCCGCTTTTCAGTTTTGCGTAGTCGAAAACAATATTACAAAATGCTTTTACGCCTACGTCTAGTTTGCTATCGTCGATATAGAAATCTGGGGTGTGGTGTGGAGCTGCATTTTTAGGATCCATTCCAACAGGCATACCACCTAAATTAAAAAAGAATGAAGGGGCCAGTTCTCCATAAAAGGAAAAGTCTTCCGCACCCGTTGTCCATGTTGATTCAGACACATTTGCTTTACCAGCTGCAGCTTCCAAAGAAGGCAACATCATTTTAACCAATGCAGGATCGTTGTATGTCACCAATGTTTTTGTATCAATTGTTACTTCAGCAGTAGCACCCGAAGCTTCCGCAATTTTTGTTGCAGTTAGCTTAATTTTTTCGTGTATTTCTTTCTGCATTTTAGCATCCAGCGTTCTGATGGTACCTTCCATGAATAATTCTTCAGGGATAATATTTGCTCTTACACCGCTATTGATTTTACCTACTGTAATAACTGCTGGAGCTTTTGTAAGATCTTCCTGTCTGCTTACAATAGTTTGTAATCCAGTAATGATTTGTGTTGCAACTACAATTGGATCGATTCCGCCCCATGGTTGTGATCCATGTGTTTGTTTGCCCTTTACTTTGATGGTAAACCAATCTGAGCTAGCCATAAATGAACCTGAATGATATTTGATGGTACCAATTTCAGTAGCTGAGTTAATATGCAAACCGAATACGGCTTCTACTTTAGGATTACTCAAAGCACCTTCTTTGATCATCAAAGGCGCGCCACCTTCTTCAGTTCCGGGAGGACCTTCTTCTGCTGGTTGGAATAAGAATATAATGGTACCTGGAACATCTTTTTTGATTTTTGCTAATGCATTTGCTGTTCCTAATAGGATAGCAGTATGTGAATCATGACCACAAGCGTGCATGACACCAACTTTTTGTCCACCGTATTCACTAGTTAATTTCGAAGCAAAAGGAAGATTTACTCTTTCCACAACTGGTAATCCATCGATATCTGCTCTTAATGCAATAACGGGACCGGGTTTGCCACCTCTTAAAATTGCTACTACACCTGTTTTTGCAAATGGGGCTTTAATTTCTAAACCTAGTCCTTGCAATTTTGATACGATATAATTCATCGTATTGGTTTCGCGGTTAGACAGTTCAGGGTATTGGTGTAAATGCCTGCGCCAAGCGATTACAGAGTCGTTAACATCTTTGGCATATTTTTCAATATTGGCTGAATTGATTTGTGCAAATGCAGTAAAGGGAAGCGCACAAATGGTAAATAGGAATAATTTTCTCATGTATTAATTTTAGAAAGCTAGTGGTTCAAGGTAAGTCAAAATTCAAAATGCAAAAGTCAATTTCACATATTTTTTAATTTATAATTTCGATCTATTTATATTCCCCATAAACGCGTCTTAATGCATCCGAAATTTCCCCAAGCGTACAAAGGTTCTCTACAGCTTCAACTACTATTGGCATTAGGTTTTCGGTAGATCTCGCGGTATTTTCTATAGCTTGTAAAAGCTGAGTGACTTTCTGATGGTCTCTTTTTGCGCGAAGTTGTTTCAGCTTATCAGATTGAATGGTTCGGATGCTATCATCGATTTTAAAACCAGGGATGGTATTGGTTTGGTTGACTTGAAATTTATTTACACCAACAATGATTTTTTCGCCACTTTCAATATTGCGCTGGTATTCATAAGCACTTTTGGCGATCTCGTCCTGCATAAAGCCAGATTCAATGGAACTAACACTGCCACCCATGGCATCGATCTTTGCAATTAAAGTAAGAGCCTTTGATTCTATTTCATTGGTAAGTGTTTCTACAAAATAGCTTCCTGCTAATGGATCTACCGTTTCTGCAGCACCACTTTCAAAGGCAACAATTTGCTGTGTGCGAAGTGCTACACGAGCTGCATCTTCTGTTGGCAAACTAAGTGCTTCATCATAGCCGTTGGTATGTAAACTTTGTGTGCCTCCTAAAACTGCTGAAAGAGTTTGGATGGTTACCCTACAAATATTATTAAGGGGTTGTTGGGCTGTTAAAGTAGCGCCGCCAGTTTGTGTATGAAAGCGTAACATCATCGCTTTTTCATCTGTTGCACCTAAATCTTTCATCATTGTGGCCCACATTCTTCTAGCAGCTCGAAACTTGGCAACCTCTTCAAATAAATTATTATGAGCATTAAAAAAGAACGAAAGTCGTTTCCCAAAAACATTGATGTCAAGGCCTTTTGCAAGTGCCGCCTGCACATAAGCTTTACCGTTGCTTAGCGTAAAGGCAATTTCTTGTACAGCGGTGCTGCCTGCTTCTCGTATATGATAGCCACTGATAGAAATGGTATTCCATTTTGGTACTTCTTTAGCACACCATTCGAAAATGTCTGTAATGATCCGCATGGAAGGTTTGGGAGGATAAATATAAGTTCCTCTTGCCGCATATTCCTTAAGGATATCATTCTGAATAGTACCCGAGATCTTTTTCAGATCGGCTCCTTGTTTTTTAGCTAAAGCAACATAAAATGCTAACAAAATAAAACCAGTTGCATTGATGGTCATGGAGGTGGATACCTGTTCTAGATCTATACCTTCAAATAGGGTTTCCATATCTTCTATGCTATCGATTGCCACACCCACTTTTCCAACTTCTCCTTCGGATAGATTATGATCGCTATCGTAACCAATTTGTGTAGGCAGATCAAACGCCACACTTAATCCCATCACACCCTGGGATAATAAAAAATGGTAGCGCTTATTACTTTCTTCTGCCGTTGAGAATCCGGCATACTGGCGCATCGTCCATAGTTTACCGCGGTACATATCGGGCTGTATGCCTCTTGTATAGGGAAACTCTCCTGGGATTTCTTTTTGTTCAGTAGCTGGTGTAGCGTAATAAACTTTTTTAATCTCTATTCCACTATCCGTATAGCAATTGTCTTTAGCCATAATGATCAATTTATAATCAGCTCCTTTTAGCTCTAATTAGGTACTGCAATTTATCTAAAGTCTTGCATATCCTAATGTTTCAATTTCTGTTCTATTTTTTAAAAGAATAGTTCTTCCATCTTTTAATAAATATAGATGGTTGCTGATGTCCAAAATATGCTGATAAAGGTGGTCAGAAACTAAAAATCCTTTATTAGTTTTTTCTTC
>CAIJLK010000033.1 GCA_903821465.1 uncultured Bacteroidota bacterium
ATTCACTTGATTTTTAATCAAATCATCTAGACCTGCCCCCTCACAAAATTGTTCTATTGCTAATGCTAAATGATTAATCTCTTCTAGATTCCCTCTTAATAGAATCTGAAGCGTGTTTTTTGAGTGATCATTCATAAAAAGACTTTGCTGAATAAAACTAAACAAATCATAGCATACGCATAAATCAGAAATTGGCTAAAAATAATTTAGTCCGCGAAAAAGGAACTAGTTTAATATTCTTTAAAGGAACACTTCAGATGTTCCATTTTCTGATAATTTAGCGAGTAAAGCGACATAAGAATTGGCGACGACGAAACCTCCAAACATCAATAATGACGTGCCCTTTAATTTGGCATTCCTTACCGCAATTGAACATGTAGGTTTAGGTGCCGTTACACTCGTCCTTCCAAAGCTCATTGCTCAAGCCTCAGGCGCTGATCCAACGCTAACCGACCAGTATATGAGTTTAGCCATGATTGCGCTGGGGATTGCTTCGCTATTACAAGCATATGGAAAATTTGGTATCGGCTCAGGATTCTTACTGCCAGCCTCCTTTACCACTATTTTCATCCCACCGGCTATGGCAGCCGCACATTCTGGTGGTTTAGCCGCGGTAGCTGGCTTAAGTATTATCGCCGGCCTCACTGAAATGCTTTTTTCAAGATTCATTGCTCGCTTGCGGCGATTCATTCCAACAGAGATCATGGGATTTACCATCATGATGATCGGCATCATGTTTGGCTTACTTGGCCTAAAACTCATTTTTGGCATTAATACAATGCATATTGCCGAAAAATTCGAACCATTTCCTGCACTCTCAGCATTGCTTAGTACCATTTTCTTTTCCGTATGGGGACCTAAAAAACTCAGGCCTATTGCCGTTTTAATTGGCATTATCATTGGGTGTATGACTTATCTATCTCTCTCTTTATGGTCTGGCGACAACCTAAGCGACCAACTTTCAAACGTGAAGTTTGTCATGGTCACTTGGCCGTTGGTTACCCCTACGTTTTCCACCATCCTCATTCCAGGATTTATCGTGGGAGGCATTGCCAGCATGCTCAGGTCAACCAGCGATATTGTCGCGAGCCAACAAATTTTAGACCCCAATTGGAAACGTCCTGATTTTAAGAATATCCAAGCGGGAACCCTAGCATCAGGCTTATCCACCTTCATTGCTGGCTTACTTGGTGTGCTCAGCGTAAACACCAACACCGGAAGTATTGGCTTAGTTGCAGCTAGTGGCATTAAAGCTAAAAAGGTGGCTTATATCGTCGGGGGCATTTGGATATTACTTGGCCTCATTCCTGGCGGTTCATCATTACTAGTTAACATCCCATCCGGCGTTCAAGGGGCTGCCATGTTTTTTGCGTCAGGCTTCATTATCAAAGCTGGCGCGAACATTTTTACACAAAGACTCTTAGATACGAAAAGGACCATCACCGTCGGCATGGCCCTCGTAGCAGGTTTTGGATTTGATGAGTTAGTGCGAAAAAGCGTCCTACCAACAGGGGCTGAAAATATTTTTATCTCGCCGCTTTTTATTGCTTTAGGGACCGCCTTGTTTCTCAATGCAATCTTTAGCATTGGCAGTTCTCAATCAGCTCAAAAAATATGGGCACCCCCTAAAGACCATGCTGAAGGATTAAATCAATTAACAGAGTTCATGAATGACCAAGGTAAAGCTTGGGGGGCGAGGGCATACCACATTGCAAAAGTCATCAACTTCTTGGATGAGTTCTGTCAGATTGCCCCCGAACTAGTTTCGAATGAGGATAGTATTAACATTAAAGTTCAGTTTAATGAAATCTCTATCAAACTCGACATGGCATGGCAAGGCTATCCCATCATCCTGAATGGCCAACAAACCGTCACATTGGATACTGATGATCACGAATTAAAAATATCGCTAGCGCCATTATTAATGCGCCATGCGGCAGATCATTTAACAACAGAAACATTAGTGAATGAGAATCAACGATTACTAGTGACCATCGAAGATCTTTAAAATAATCATCCAAAATTGACCAGGCCTATTTTTCTTCCCAGATTTATAAAATCCTATTTTTTATGGTAAATTTAGAGGTTGTGATTGGTAGTTTTTAAAAGGGAAATAACTTTACTAAACACAAATAAAAAATAAATCGGGAGAGAATATGAGTATGAATTCAAACTACAAACTGACTGGCCGGGTTGATGGCACTAATGCCGATCATTATGATCTTGAAATTTCAACCCTACTCAATTCAGCAGATCAGACTTTTTCAATTGATTTGTCAGGGCTTAGTTATATCAGCAGTTTGGGTCTTAGGGTCTTTTTAAAAACAGCTAAAACCCTTAAAGAACAAAACAAAAAACTCATCCTCTCGAAACCAAATTCGGAAATTTTAGACCTTCTGCTTATGAGCGGATTTGACAAGATTATTGAGATAGAAAAATAAGGCGGCTAAAAATGACATCAATTAACAAACTTAGCTTGGCAGAAGAACTCTTACTCATCACGCTTGATGACGAATCCGGTAGGCTTTTGGATTCAATTAAGCCATTCGCATTCGAAATTGCTATTGCTGCATCATTAATTATGGAGTTATCCCTTAAAGGAAAACTAGATAGTGATGCTGAAAAATTATTCGTGGTTTCTGCTGATCCAACTGGTAACACTATTTTAGATGAGGCATTAACTGAGATTACAACTGAAAAAAACTCATTAAGCACCTCTGACTGGTTAAATCGA
>CAIJLK010000034.1 GCA_903821465.1 uncultured Bacteroidota bacterium
AAAATAAACCCAATTGCAATTGGATAAAAAACAGTAATAAAAACGCCCCATTGAATCTGAGTATCTATTCCGGGTTTTTTAGCAATTTCACTGCTTGCAGTTTGTAATAAATAATGGATGGCAATCGGACCTAAAATGATCCAAATAATTCCCGCATATCTTTTTATAGTATTCATGATTTTTATTTTTTGTCGACTTACAATTAACGATCAACTTCTGGGTCAATCCGATTATTAATATAGATTGCTCCTATTACCAGACATACAGTAGCTATTACAATTGGATACATGAGACCAACAATTTTATTGTCAACATAAATGGTAGTTAGCAATGTTGCAATAAATGGTGTTAACCCGCCAAACACTCCGTTACCAATATGATAAGGCAGGGACATAGAAGTGTACCGGATCTTTGTTGGAAATAGTTCTACTAAGAATGCAGCAATTGGTCCGTATACTAATGTTACATAAAGAATCAATATAAATACAATTCCCACCATTTTCCAATAATCACTACTACTCAAGGTTTTTGAAATGGCTATAACTGGTTTAAGTGTATGCTTACCTAAATTATTGTATGCTGTATCAATTTTAGTATGCACCATTGTCATCCCATCCGTATAAAATGTTTTTGTTACAACCTTGCGAAGAGAATCTGGTGAGCTAGATGATAATGTTTGAATTGTTTTATAAGTGGTATCCATTGTAGTCTTCGCAACGATTTCTGTTTTCTGTTTTGCATCAGCAATATTGAAAAGTGTTGTGAATAAATAATTGTAAGAAATAATTGCAAAGAACATACCCGAAAGCATGATCCATTTCCTTCCAATTTTATCACTCAACGATGCAAATACTACAAAGAATGGCGTTGCAAATAAAATACCCCAAATTAAAATTGTTCTTGATTGGTCGAATTCAACCTTACACACATTCTCAATAAATGATTGAGCATAAAATTGACCTGTGTACCAAACTACCCCCTGTCCCATGGTTGCTCCAAACAATGCCAATAAAACCATTTTTAAATTTGCCTTATGACCAAAGCTTTCTTTTAACGGATTCACTGAGGTTTTTCCTTCTGATTTCAGTTTAGAATACATAGGCGATTCTGCCATCCGAAGTCTTATATAAATTGAAACCAATACCAATATAATGGAGATCCAAAAAGGAATTCTCCATCCCCAATCATTAAATTTTGCTATTGACTTTGTTGGATCCACATCTAAGAAATGTCTTGTCAGTAATATCACGGCCAAAGAAATGAATAATCCCAAAGTGGCCGTTGTTTGAATCCAAGATGTAAAATATCCCCTTCTATGAATAGGGGCATGTTCCGCAACATAGGTTGCCGCTCCGCCATACTCTCCACCCAATGCCAAACCTTGAATCAGTCGAAATACTAGCACTAAAATAGGGGCAAGAAAACCAATGCTTTCATAACTAGGAATACAACCAATCGCAAAAGTTGATCCTCCCATCAAAACTAAGGTCAATAAGAAAGTGTATTTACGACCAACTAAGTCGCCAAGTCTACCAAAAACCAATGCCCCAAATGGTCGAACAATAAATCCAGCAGCAAATGTTGCTAAGGTTGAGAGTAACGCTGCTGTAGGATTTGTTTTTGGGAAAAATTGATTGGCAATAACAACTGCTAAACTTCCAAAAATGTAAAAATCATACCATTCAATTAAGGTTCCCAAGGATGAAGCACCGATCACCTTCCAAATCCCCTTCGTTTCATTGTTATTACTCATATGGCAATTTTCGAGTTTTGAAAAATCAAGATAAGAATTTAAACCGAGTTCAAAAGCATCTGTATGAATAAGGCTTTTGATATATTAAAATAACAAATATCATTTCTTCTATGCCCTTCACATTTTTTTCTGTAGTACTTTAGTATACTTAAATCGATTGCAATGCACTATCCTTATCAGATCACTAGCTATGAACAATATCAAGCTGAATACAAAAGAAGCATCGATGATCCAGCAGAATTTTGGTCCTCCGTTGCCGAAAACTTCCAATGGCGCAAAAAATGGCATACCACACTTAATTGGAATTTTACCGACCCAAAAATTGAATGGTTCAAGGGAGGAAAATTAAATATCACAGAAAACTGTCTCGATCGCCATCTCGAAAAATCAGGTGATATGCCTGCACTTATCTGGGAACCTAACGATCCGGAAGAGCATCACCGCATTATTACTTATAGAAAATTGCATGAGAAAGTTTGTCAGTTTTCCCATGTCTTAAAAAATAATGGCGTAAAAAAAGGTGATCGTGTTTGTATTTATATGGGCATGATTCCTGAATTAGCGATCGCAATATTAGCCTGTGCTAGAGTGGGTGCTATTCACTCAGTTATATTCGGCGGGTTCTCTGCGCAGAGTATTGCGGACCGCCTCTACGATGCACAAGCAGAATTTATTGTAACCTGCGATGGTGCTTATCGGGGCGCAAAAGATATTCCTTTGAAATCTGTGATCGATGATTCATTGATAGGAAACAGAACGGTAAAAAAAGTAATCGTTGCAACCCGAACACGCACAGCAGTATCCATGATCAAAGGCCGCGATGTTTGGTGGGAAGATGAAATTAAAAAAGTAGAAACCCTAGGTCTTCACGATTTCCCCGCAGAAGAAATGGATGCAGAAGATCCATTATTCATATTATATACTTCAGGTTCTACCGGTAAACCCAAAGGTGTAGTGCACACTTGCGGTGGTTATATGGTTTACACGAACTATACTTTCATAAACGTATTCCAATACCAAACTGGTGATATTCATTTTTGTACTGCTGATATTGGTTGGATTACCGGGCATAGTTATATTGTATACGGACCACTTAGTGCCGGTGCTACCTCACTTATGTTTGAAGGTGTTCCCACTTTCCCAGATGCAGGTAGGTTCTGGGATATCGTTGATAAATTCAAAGTGAATATTCTCTATACAGCTCCTACTGCTATTCGTAGTTTGATGGGATTTGGTTTGGGACCCTTGCAAGGAAAAAACCTGAGCTCCCTTAAAGTATTGGGAACCGTAGGTGAACCAATTAACGAAGAAGCATGGCATTGGTATGATGAACATGTTGGAAAACATAGATGTCCCATCGTTGATACTTGGTGGCAAACTGAAACTGGTGATTGCTTAATTAGTAACCTGGCAGGCATTACTCCTGCTGTTCCAAGTTGGGCTACGCTACCTATGCCAGGTTTACAAATGGTATTGGTAGATGAGAACGGAAAAGAACTGGTACAAGAAGGAGAAGAAACTATTTCAGGAAACTTATGTATCAAAGGACCATGGCCTGGTATCCTTCGCACTACCTACGGCGATCACGAAAGATGCAGAACCAATTATTTTGCAACCTATCCTGGCATGTACTTTACAGGTGATGGTGCTTTGAAAGATAAGAACGGCTTCTATCGAATCACTGGTCGCGTGGATGATGTATTGAATGTAAGTGGTCACCGTATCGGAACCGCCGAACTTGAAAACGCCATCAATATGCACGCAGGTGTGGTAGAAAGCGCCGTTGTGGGTTATCCGCACGATGTGAAGGGACAGGGTATTTATGCCTATGTGATCTACCAAGGTTCTCATGGTCAGGATACACATGGTACGGCCGATCTAGTTCGAAAAGATATCATTCAAACCATCACTAGAATCATTGGTGCCATTGCAAAACCAGATAAAATTCAATTTGTAAGCGGATTACCTAAAACCAGAAGTGGAAAAATCATGCGGAGAATCTTACGCAAAATTGCAGAAGGCGACTTGGACAGTGTGGGAGATACCTCCGCTTTGCTTGATCCCGCTGTTGTAGATGAAATTAAAAATGGAAAACTTTAATTCATGCAAGAAACTACCGCACTCGAACTTTACTTCGAGAAATTCAGAAATAATATTATTGGAAACCAACAAAGCTTTTTATCACCACTGGGCGAAAAGAAAATTATTTATGCTGATTGGACTGCTAGCGGCAGATGTTATCAACCCATTGAAGATACCATTCAGCATGAGCTAATGCCATTTCTTGCCAACACCCATACAGAGACAACGGTAACAGGTACACTAATGACCAAGGCTTATGAAGAAGCCAAAAAAATTGTAAAAAAACATGTTGGTGCAGGTAAAGACGATGTATTGATATTTTGCGGAAGCGGAATGACAGGGGCC
>CAIJLK010000035.1 GCA_903821465.1 uncultured Bacteroidota bacterium
AATAGTCCGTTTTCATCGATATAGTAATCTTGTAATTTATTATGCTTCGTCTGGCTCACTTAGTAGTTGTTTTAAGACTGCATCCTTCTCTAACGGTATTTCCTGATCTAATTTAAAACAAAGCCAATGAATTCGATTGCTTTTGGCAATATCCAATCCCTCGTAATGTGTTTTAATCAGCAATTCAGGTTTAATTACCGGTAATGAATGCAGATCGTCTGTATCTTCTAACACCGTAAAACCAAATAAGTTGATAACAGTTTTGGTAAAATGGTATAAATCCGGACTATCCGTCTTCAAATTCACTAAACCATCCTTGGCAAGTATCTCCTGATAGATCCTTAAAAACTTAGGGTGGGTAAGCCTTTTCTTTGCTTTTGAACCTCTTAATTGAGGGTCTGGAAATGTGATCCAGATCTCAGAGATCTCACCCGGATTAAAATAGTCGCGAATCTTATCGATCAAAGAACGGATGAATGCTACATTCTTTAATCCGTTATCCAGGGCTGTTTTTGCGCCGCGCCAAATACGATTTCCCTTCAGATCGATTCCAATAAAATTTCGATCTGGGTACATGGTTCCCAACCCCACTGCATATTCGCCTTTACCACAAGCCAATTCTAAAGTAATGGAATTACTGTTTTTAAAATATTCGCTCCACTTACCCTGCATGCCTTGCGGATATTCCTGTACGTTTTCAAAATGCCTGATGGCTTCAAAACGAATGAGCTTTTTCTGTCCTCCCATGGGGCAAAACTAAAGTAATTGCCTGTAAACTAAGTTGCCATTACCCCTTACTATATTATTTGTTTCCCTAACTTGGGGGTGATTATTATTATGTATGGAAACAAGTACTCAAAGTAACGCTACTCCCAAGAAAAGCTTTAAAAATTGGATGTCATTTCTTAGTGTTGTGATCATTCTTTTAGCCATTTGGTATGCATCAGACCAGCGCAAGCAAGCAAAGCAAAATGCCATTTTCATTGAAGCACCACTTGTGGGAGATGTGGTGGAAGTAAAGGCCAAGGAGGAAAAATATGTGCTTTTAAAAGTAGTAACTGTAAAGTCCGACTCCATTTTTTTAAGGGCAAATAACTATCAGTCGAACAGTGTAGCTGGTTTGGGCCCATTGAAAGACAGTACCTATCTCGGGGATATCTCTTATTTGTCAAGAGCAGAGTATAAAAAGATGTTTGATAAAGGAGAGATATTAGAAGTGGATCGAAAAAAATAAAACGGTCTACAGCAAAAATATTCCTGTCTGTTTTACTGCATTAATTGTTGCCTCTATTTTATGCTCCTGCAAACAAAAAATAGCTGTTGGGTCAGTTGAAAATAGGGTATTTGCCAATAGTTTAGTATTAGAAAATCTCTGGCGGAAAAGTAACAATAAAAGTAGTTCCCTTATTAAGTGCTGTTTCTACTTCAATTTTTCCGCCCAATGCAGTTATCTGAGAATGAACCAGAAATAACCCAATTCCTTTACTATCTGGATGGCGATGAAATTTTTGGTACAAACCAAAGATCTTGTCCTTCACTTTAGACCAATCCATCCCCGTGCCGTTATCTGAAAAGGAAACTTGCACGCAATTATCTTTTAGGGTACTCACGATTCGAATATGAGGTGCTAGATCTGCCCTGCTATATTTTATTGCATTGGTTATTAAATTCAAAAAGATACTTTCTAAATAGGCACTATTAAAACGAACTGTGTTAGCCGTGCCAAAATCGTATTCGATTTTCGTTTTCGATTGCCTAATTATATTACTAATTAATGCATGCACTTTTTTTAAATGCTCTTCTAAGCTTAATAAGGTAAGCTCGTGATTGGTATTTTCTTTAATAATTAGTATTTGAATTAAATCTTCAAGCGTGTTATTTAATGAAATTGTTGATGATTTGAATGCCTCAAGAAGTGTAATGGTTTTTTGATCCTTAATTTTATCTATTTCTAATAATCTTAGAATACCTATTAAGTTGGTAACCGGACCTCTCAAGTTATGGGAAGTGATATAAGAAAATTGTTTTAATTCCTTGTTGTTGCTGGTTAGTTCCTTAATTAAGAGTTCGAGATCTCTTTTTGATTTATTCAATTGCGTAACATCGCGAATTATTTTCGACACTCCAATTATTACATTATTTTCATTCCTAATAGGAGACATGGTGATTGATACATCAATTAACTCACCATTTTTCTTTACTCTTTTCGATTGAATTTGATTAAATATATCTCGTGCAATTGTATTATCCCATAATCTAGCTTCTAATAAAACTTCATCTATTGGGATATGCATTTTAAATTCATCGCCAATCGTTTCTTCTGCTGCAAAACCAAGCAATTTCTCAGCACCCTTATTCCAACTGGTAATTGTTCCATCTAAATGACAACTGATAACGGCGTCATCAGTAGAATCAACGATCGAAGCCAATAAACTTTGACCTTCTCGAAGTTTAATATCTTCCGTGATATTTCGCATATTAGAAACGATCGCATTTATATAGTCATCATGCAATAAATTATTAATGGTACCTTCTAGCCATATATAATGACCCGCTGCATGCCTCCATCTAAATTTTTCATGAATCTTAATGCCACTAGTGGAGAGTAAGATTTTTAAAGTAGGTTTTAATCGAAGAAGGTCGTCTGGATGAAGATATTGGAGAATGCTTTCGTTGTAATTTAAATCATCATTATCCCTTCCAGTTATTTTGGATGCAAGATCACTTCGATAAATCGGTTTAAAATTCACATCATACAAAGAGATTATATCAGAGCCATTCTGGGTAAGCGATTTAAACCGAAGTTCATTTTTAATTAAAATTTCTTCAGCTTTTTTTCGCTCTGAAATATCGATAGCCGTGAATGATGCTCCAAAAATTTCTCCATCATTTTTATAAAGAGGATAATATCTCAAGCTCCACCATAAAGGACTATTTGGAATTTGCACTTCTTTATTTTTTGTTTCAAAACCCTCAAGTGCTTTTAACGCAAGTTCTTTAAATGTGGATTGAAATATTTCTGGCAAAATTTGGCTAACATTCCCGCCCAACACGAATTCTGTATTAAATAAGCTGATCGCATAGATTTGAGCTTGCTTATTAAATGCGGTAATTTCTAGGTTTTTATTAAATAAGACCAATATGGAGCCGGAATTATTAAAAAACGATTTTAATTCAGATTCGTATTCGGCAATAAATAATTCTTCATTTTCATAATTGTTTTTATCGGCAGTTCGATGTGATTCAACTGTAATCAACACTGCATTAGTTTGCTGATAATCAAATTCAAATGTTGAAAATTTGAACCTCAAAACTTTACCTTCTTTTGTTTTGAATGCAGATCTTAGTTTGCTACTTTTTTTTTCTTTTGAATATTTGATTAAAGAAGCAAAACTTTCCTGTGAATCCTTGAATTGAATATTATTTATCGGTAAAATCTTTAATTCCGATTCACTAAAACCAAGTATATGGGTAGCAGCTGGGTTTACTTCTAAAAAACTTAATTTATCTGCATCAACGATCCACATCGGAATATCGGAAGCTGTAAAATAGTTGAGTAATAATGAAGCTACAGGTTCTGTTTCCAATTATAATTTTATTTGGGGGGCATGAAAATTTCGCGAAAACTAAATTAAATAAGCTAAATCAAGTGGTATTAATATGTCATAAAATATTACAAATTAAATTGTAGTTCGAAGGTAAGAAATTTTTTGACGAAAACGTATTTAAGAAAAATATTTTTGCTTCTGTTTTACTTTTATTAATTCATGGTAACTTCTGATTTTTTCTTTGTACAAAAACATTCTGTTTAACAAGAGTAGGAACATTGCACAGTTTAATTCCACAAAGCCAATTAACAGGAATACACAATTGATCAGAAAAATATAAATTCTAAGAAAAACCATTGTATGGCAAGAACAAAAAAATGATAGTATCGATTTCGATTTGGAACTTATTCTAAAAGACTTGCTGCTGGATGGATTAATAAATTGGCAACAGATCCAATGGGTGTTGCCGATATGGCACCAAGCGACTATGGGATTGAAGTTGAGGGAGGATTACCTTTGGGAAGTATGAAAATGAATTATGATTTTGCGCTTACTAATTCAATGCTGTTGAATAATGATGGAACACTTTCATCTGGAAGTTTAGGTGACGTAAATAATAATAAATCATTTACTGGAAGATTAGGTATTCTTCCATTTTCAAATTCAACATTAGAATTAGGGGTATCTGGCATGTTTGGAAAAGTTGGAACCCCTGGTACTTCTTTTCAGAATGCAAAAGGACAATCTTATGCATTTGATTTGAATTATGTAAATACGATACATCCATTTTTAATAAATATTAAGGCACAATATAATATCCAAAATGTCTCAGATGTAAATTATATCAGCCCTGTTGATTCAGTTACAGCATATACATTTACAAACCATAGTACTGCTGCATTTATTCAATGTGCAATTCGACCAACTACTTTGAATAATTTTTTACATGATGTTGAATTGGCTGGCAGATACACAAGTTATAATACTCCAGCAAACTCCATATGGGGATCTAATCAAAGTTCATTTACACTTGGCTTAAGTTATTGGTTGAGTTGGAGATCTGCATTAAGGGTTTCCTATGAATCATATACTGGTAATAGCACTGCTTACACAAACAGAAAAAAATAAAATAATCGATTTCTTAAAATCAAGTAGGTAAAACGAATTGGCTTTTTTCAGATAGAAAAAGCAGTAAAAATTAGAACTAATAAGTTATAACAAATTCTCCCGAAAAAAATAGGCTACCCTCACAAGAAATAGCTTATTTTTTTTTCGGTGTTTACCCGACTAAGCCCTTGATAATGCTGCATTATAAATAAAAATTGTGTTTTCATTCTTAATTGATTTTGTCTTTTTTTTTAATTTGTCTTTACTTTTTATCATATACTTTCACATCAACCTATACATGATTCCCAGGAATGGTTTTGCTATATCTTTTTGAATGCAACGCCCTTCTAAATGCTTTTTTCTGAAGCCGTTCAACTCCATATCTTTTTAATATTCTTGAAATACTAGATTCTGAAATAAAAATATTATGGTATCTTTCTAAATACCATTTAAGCCACCAAGAACCAAGTTGATATTCTTTCCTTAGTTCAATAATACAAAGTTCCAACGTCTTTAATCTTGTTATCAAGATATGTTCTGCAAGTTATTATCTTTTCTCTTGCATCATCTGTAATAGAAATTTGTTGATTAAAATCAAGTAGATTTTTAATTTGATCAAAAAACAACGAATTGTGATCGAGAGGTAAATAATTATTACTCATAATACAGCATTAAGCTGGAGATCTATGCTCCAGAATACAACATTAAGAGTACGAATGTCGATCATTAAAGTTTGTCTTAAAAATATTCATCTTTTACATGATATGTACAAATAAAAACACCTTGAACTATTTAGGTTCAAGGTGTTTTCCGCGAAAACTTTATCTACTAGTTAGTGTGTCTTAAAATATCTAGAAGAAGAGTAAGAACTTGTTCCCGCAGTATTTTTTGCATTAACTCTCCAGTAATAGGTGGTTTTAGATAACAATCCAGATACACTCGTTGATGTGGCAGTAATACCAGAAACATTATATACCAAATTGCTAGAGGTAGTAAAACTGGAAGTTTTAGAAACCTGCACACTATAAGAAGTTGCACCAGTTGAAGCATTCCATGAAAGTTTAGAAGGCACCGTAACTGCGGTTGCATTATTGGCAGGTATACTTAATGTGGGGGCACTAGGAATTGTAACTGGCACAGCAGTAGTGAAACTGTTTGCAATAGAATACGCACTAGTACCTCCTAAATTACTGGCACTAACTCTCCAATAATAAACTGTATTAGAAGCGAACCCT
>CAIJLK010000036.1 GCA_903821465.1 uncultured Bacteroidota bacterium
TCTTCTTCCACTCTTCACTTTTATCTTTTATCTTTTATCTCTTCACTTACAACGTAGCCATGTCAATCACAAATCGATATTTTACATCAGATTTAATTACTCGCGCATAGGCTGCATTAATATCTTTCATTGCTATTAGTTCTATATCTGACACGATATTATGTTCTGCGCAATAATCTAACATTTCTTGGGTCTCTTTAATTCCCCCGATCATTGAACCCATAATACTTCTTCTCTTCGAGATCAATTTTGCTGCACTAACCCTGTTATCTTCCGGTGGTATACCAACCAACAACATGGTTCCGTTAATCCGCAACAAATTCAAAAATTTATTCATGTCGTGTGGCGCTGCTACGGTATTTAATATAAAGTCAAAACTATTGGCCGCTTTTTTCATCGCCTCTTCATCGGTTGATAAAATAAAATGATGGGCTCCTAATTTTTTTGCATCCGCTTCTTTAGATGCGCTCGTGCTCAACATGGTAACTTCAGCACCGAATGATGCTGCAAACTTAACTGCCATATGTCCCAATCCACCTAAACCAAGTACTGCCACTTTATGACCCTTGCCTACACCTGCATATCTTAAGGGCGACCAAGTAGTAATACCTGCGCATAATAAAGGTGCAACTGCAGCCAGATTTTCTGTAAATGGAACTTTCAAAGTATAATGTTCATCCACAACAATTTTACTTGAATATCCGCCATAGGCCACTGTTTTTCCGTCGCGCTCGTATCCGTTATAGGTACCAGTCATTCCATTTTCACAATACTGTTCTAAATCATCTTTACAACAATCGCATTTTCTACAAGAATCAATAAACACACCAACACCTGCTACATCACCCACTTTGAATTTTGTAACGCCTGCACCTACTTGAGATACACGACCCACAATTTCATGACCTGGAACCAAGGGATATAAAGCCGGCCCCCATTCGCTTCTGGCCATATGAATATCAGAGTGACAAACTCCGCAATATAAAATATCGATGAGTACATCTTTTTCTCCCACCGATCTCCTTTCAAATGCAAAGGGTTCTAAGTCGGTTGATTTACTTAATGCAGCATAAGATTTAACTGGAATCATAACTAATATATTATTAAGGTTATATGAATGAACAACTTGTTACAACTAATTACTCTGTGAAAATATAATAACAGTTGTAACTAGCTTTAGTTTAACAGAAATAAAAAGTTTCTAATAGCTTTGACCTGAAAAATATAGTATCTGAGATCGCTGCCAACCTAATGCATTTTTAAATAAGACAACCAAATTACTTTGAATAAATTAACGCTTGCCTTTCTTATCTGCCTGCCGGTATGCTTATTAGCACAAAAGAAAAATAGCGGTTTCAGAATTCATATTCGTCGAACACAATCGCCTATCATTATTGATGGAAAAATGAACGATGTTGCCTGGCAAAATGCGGCTTCCGTATCATCCTTCTACAGAGTTTTACCAATGGATACGGGTATGGCAAAAGTTCCTACTGAAGTGCGTATGTGCTTCGATGATGAGAATATATATATCCTTGCCATATGTACTAAAACAGTAAAGGGACCAGATATGGTTGAATCACTTAGGCGCGATTTTGCTTTTCAAAAAAACGACAACTTTATTTTCTTCCTTGATCCTTTCGACGATCAAACCAGTGGTTTCACTTTTGGTGCCAATGCGGCTGGGGCACAATGGGATGGCTCTCTTTATGAAGGTGGCAAAGCAGATTTGAACTGGGATAGCAAATGGAATTCAGTAGTATTATCAAATAAAGACGCCTATATTTTTGAAGCATCTATTCCTTTTAAAACAATTCGTTACAAAAAAGGATTAAAGGAATGGGGAATTAATTTTAGTAGGAACGATTTGAAATCTACCGAAAAATCGAGCTGGGCGCCTGTTCCACGGCAATTCCCAACTGCTTCCTTAGCATATACAGGAGTACTTGAATGGGATGAACCTCCACCCGCTCAAGGAACTAATTTTTCTTTAATTCCCTATTTACTTGGCGGTGTTTCAAAAGATAATAGTACTGGAAAAAACACTGCTTGGAAATCTGAAATCGGACTCGACGCAAAACTTGCTGTCACTTCTTCACTTAACCTCGACCTCACATTACACCCCGATTTTTCACAGGTAGATGTAGATAAACAAGTGATTAATCTGAGTCGCTTTGAATTATTCTTCCCTGAAAAAAGACAATTCTTTTTAGAGAATAGCGACATCTTCGGAAATTTTGGATACTCCTCCATTCGTCCTTTCTTTTCGCGTCGCATCGGACTCGATGCACCCATTTCAGCTGGCGGAAGATTAAGTGGTAAGATCGATAAGAACTGGCGTATCGGTGTGATGGATATGCAAACAGAAAAACAAGACCAGACTGGATTGCCTAAAGAAAATTATGCGGTAATAGTTCTACAGCGAAAAGTTTTTAGCAGATCAAATATTGGCATCATCTATATTGATAAATCTGCTGTTGGAAGTATTGCAGATTCCTTTAAAACCAAATACAGTGCCTATAATCGCAACATAGGAATGGAGTATAATCTAGCATCGGCAAACAATATGTTTACAGGAAAATTTTTGTATTTGAAATCATTTAGTCCCAATACCACTAATAACAACGATGTGGTTTCGGGTAACCTCGTCTATAGCAGTAGAAAATGGAACCTCTCATTGCAAGAAGAATATGTGGGCAAGAGTTATACGGCAGAAGTCGGTTATGTTCCAAGGAATGGATATATGAGAATCAATCCTCAAATGACCCGTAACTATTTCCCAAGTTCAGGCAATATATTGAGTCATGGCCCACAATTCGTTGCCAACTTTTATTATGATCAAAACCTTACAAGAAATACTGATTACCAAGTTGGGGCATCCTATATTATAAAATATCGTAACAGTACTAGCTTATCTGGAATTGTACTGCACGATTATGTAGAAATTCTTAAAGCATTTGACCCAACCAATACTGGCAAAGATTCTTTGGCTGTTGGATCGAAACATAATTGGACAACAGTTGGACTCGACCTGGTTTCAAAACCTCAAAAATTGTTTACCTATATTTTCTCTATGCGCTATGGTGGCTATTATGCAAACGGAAAGCTATTCAATCTGTCAAGCGAATTGGGATATCGCATACAACCCTATTGCAGCATCGCTTTGAGCTCGGCTTATTATATGCTTAATCTTCCCAACCCATGGGGCAATAATGGGTACTTGTTAATTGGTCCGAAAATCGACCTCACACTTACCAATACCTTTTTCTACACCACTTATATTCAATACAACCAACAACAGAATAACCTAAATCTGAACATGCGTTTACAGTGGCGTTACAAACCCGCTTCTGATCTGTTTCTGGTGTATTCGAATAATTATTATTCTAGTCCATTCACAACAAAGAACAATGCATTTGTTTTGAAATTAACCTACTGGTGGAATAAATAAATTGACTTTTTTCAGTGCCGGATAGTTGTATCTTTAAGAGAAGTATTCAATCACTAACTATTTGCTTTTTATGAAAAAACAGACCACACTGTTTCTTGCAATGATGGTATTATTTGCAACTGGATATACACAATCATCTGTACAAGACCTTTTAACAGAAAATAAAACTAATCCTATTGGAATTGATGTTAGCGTTCCGAGGTTTAGCTGGCAACTAAATAGCGATACGAGAAATACCAATCAGATCGCCTATGAAATAAAATTAACTGGCCCGAACAAATCTGGTAATTGGAATAGTGGTAAAGTAAATTCTAACCAGTCTGTACAAGTGGCCTATGCTGGTCCCGCTTTACAATCGAATAATAAATACCAATGGCAGGTTCGCGTGTGGGACCAATCCAATAAAGCTTCTGCATGGAGTGACCCCGTATTTTTTCAAATGGGATTATTAAAGATCGAAGACTGGACAGCAAAATGGATCGAACCTGGTTATAAAGAAGACGAACTATTAAGGCCTAGTCCGCTTTTCAGAAAAACATTCACTAGCAACAAAAAAATTCTTTCCGCTACAGCATACATAACAGCACATGGATTATATGAAGCTCATATAAATGGAAAAAGAGTAGGCGACGCTTATCTTACGCCAGGGTGGACCGTCTATCAAAAAAGATTACAGTACCAAGCATACGATGTAACTAATTTATTACAATCAGGAAAAAATGCCATCGCCGTTTCATTGGGTAGTGGTTGGTATCGTGGCATTATTGGATTTGCAAATAATAAAAATGTTTATGGAAAAGATATTGCGCTTTTAATGCAAATACAAATTGTATATAGCGATGGAAGCATTGAAAAGATTGGAACCGATGCAAGTTGGAAATCAGGTATCGGCGCAATCCGCTCTGCTGAGATTTATAATGGTGAAACTATTGATGCAAGACAAGAAAAAGCGGGATGGAAACTGCCCGAGTATAACGACGAAGACTGGTCAGCCGTTGCACTTGGCAAACAAAGCATGACTAATATTATTGCCACAGAAAATGAATTGGTAAAAAAACATGAGGTCTTTCATCCAGCGAAAATTTTTACAACACCAAAGGGAGAGAAAGTGATCGACTTCGGACAAAATCTAGTTGGCTGGGTAACTATGAAAGTGAAAGGCAACTCGGGCGATAAGATCACTATCTCGCATGCTGAAGTGTTAGACAAGCAAGGAAATTTTTATACCGAAAATTTGCGTGCCGCTATTTGTCAGAATACCTATATTTTAAAAGGCGGTGAAGAAGAGATCTTTGAACCGCATTTTACTTGGCAAGGTTTCAGATATGCAAAAATTGATGGCTATCCAGGCGAACTCAATTCAGAAAATTTTTCTGCAGTGGCTTTGTATTCCGATATGCCACAAACTGGAAGCTTTAGTACATCGAATGATTTAATTAATCAGTTGCAACATAATATTCAATGGGGACAAAACGGCAACTTCCTTGATGTGCCTACAGATTGTCCGCAAAGAGATGAGCGCTTAGGATGGACAGGCGATGCACAAGCTTTTTCACGCACTGCCGCATTCAATAGAAATGTCAATAGCTTTTTTGCAAAATGGATGAAAGATGTAGCTGCCGATCAACTACCCAATGGAAGTGTACCTTTTGTAATTCCAAATATTCTAGGAGCTAGTGCTGCTGGTGCTACAGGATGGGCAGATGTTGCAACGATCATTCCATGGAATATGTGGCTCGCTTATGGCGATAAAAGATTGCTTGAACAACAATATCCAAGCATGAAATCATGGCTAGGTTATATGCAGGCCCAAAGCAAAAACGATTTATGGAATACAGGATTTCATTTTGGCGACTGGCTCTTCTATCGTCCGTTCGATGATAATGATGGAAGCTCTGCGGTAACTGATAAATATTTAATTGCACAAAGCTTCTTTGCACATACCGCACAGATCTTGATCAATACAGCAAAGGTTTTGGGTAAAACCGATGATGTGGCCACTTTTGAAGCCATCATGAAAAAAACAAAAGACGCTTATTTAAAAGAATATGTAACAGGTTCAGGCAGGCTTGTGTCCTCTACACAAACCGCTTATGTCTTGGCTTTACAATTTGATATGTTACCCGATAGCATGCGTGCACAAGCTGCAGCCAGACTCGTTGCAAATATTAAAAGTTATGGCAACCACCTAACCACCGGATTTCTTGGCACACCTTATCTGTGTGAAGTACTTTCGAAATTCGGATATACAGATATGGCTTTTACTTTATTACTTCAAGAGACCTATCCTTCTTGGTTATATCCTGTAAAAATGGGTGCCACTACTATTTGGGAAAGATGGAACGGTATTAGAACCGACGGAAGTTTCGAACCCGCATCCATGAATTCTTTTAATCACTATGCATATGGCGCTATTGGCGATTGGATGTATCGGGTGATGGTGGGAATAGATACTTATGAAGACGGACCCGGCTATCAGCATATCAAGATCGAACCACATTTCGGAGGAACTTTTACAAATGCATCAGCCAATCTGAAAACCTATTATGGAACTGTAAGTAGTGGATGGAGACTTGGGGCCGACTCTATTCAGATCGATGCGCAAATACCTGCCAATACAAGGGCAACAATTATTGTTCCTGCAAGATCAAGAAATGAAATTACCGAAAACGGCAAACCTTTATCTGAAGATATTCAAACAGGTCCATCCGATAATTTCAGTACCAGTATTCGAATAGAAATCGGATCAGGTAAATATCATTTCGAAGTAAAACGAAAATAAGTTTCGATCAGCTAGCATAAACATACCTATATGAAAAAGGCTTTCCTATTCTTCGCGATCTGCATCGCGATGTTATCTTCTGCACAAGAAATAGATCTTCAACACCAGCCATGGAAAGCGTCTTGGATAACCGTGCCGAATAGTTCCGCAAATGATTATGGCGTTTATTTATTTCGGAAAAAAATTGCGATCACCAATAAACCTGCTAGCTATTTAGTGCATGTGTCGGCCGATAACCGATACAAATTATTTGTGAACGAACAAATGATCTCAATAGGTCCAGCCCGTGGAGATATTACACATTGGAATTATGAAACCATTGATCTGGCACCCTATTTTAAAGCAGGTGCAAATACAGTGGCAGCAATTGTGTGGAACGAAGGCGAACAAAAACCAGAAGCTCAGATCAGCTATAGAACTGGATTCTTAATGCAGGGCTCAAATTTTAAAGACTCCTTATTAAATACCGATAGTACTTGGAAATGCATACAGGATACCTCTTACAAACCACTAGCTGTGAATATGTATACTTATTATGTAACCGGACCAGGTGAACATATTCAAATCAAGTATAGCGAAAAAGGCTGGCAGAAAAATGAATTCAATGATGCCAATTGGAAAAAAGCAATTGCCATTAGCGGCGCTTACCCAAAAAATATTTTGTTGATGGATATGCCTGTTGGCTGGAATCTTATTCCTTCTTCCCTTCCCGCCATGGAGATCAGCTATCAACGTTTGCAAAAAACAATTCGAGAAAGCGGAAAAAATATTCCCGCAGGTTTTCCTTCCAATAAAATTTCATTCAGCATTCCTGCAAATAGTACAGACACCATTTTATTAGATCAAAGTTTTTTAACCAATGCTTATCCTACCATCCTATTTGCAAAAGGGAAAAATGCTAGTATTAAAGTAGGATATGCTGAAGCTCTTTTTACAAAATATCCTGCTAAAGGAAATAGGAATGAAACAGCAGGCAAGGTTTTCGTTGGCAAAGAAGATAAGATCATTTCAGATGGCTCCATCGATCAATCCTTCACTGCTTTAAATTTTAGAACCTACCGATATATTCAATTGATTATTCAAACCCAAGAAGAACCCATTGAGATCAAAGACCTTTATGGAAATTTTACTGGCTATCCTTTTACACGCAAAGCAAACTTTAGCGCAGAGAATCCATTATACAATCAGATCTTAGACATTGGCTGGCGTACTGCAAGATTATGTGCTTGGGAAACTTATACCGATTGCCCCTACTACGAACAATTACAATATATTGGGGATACCAGAATTCAAGCGTTAGTATCAATCTATAATACGGGCGATGAAAGATTGATTCGTAACGCTTTGAATCAGATGAACGAATCGCGTTTACCTGAAGGAGTTACACTGAGCAGACATCCCTCACACACGGCTCAATTGATTCCCACATTTTCTTTATGGTATATCGATATGTTGCACGACTATTGGATGTATGGAAAAGATGAAGCTTTTGTAAAAGATAAATTAATGGGCACCCGTGGCATCTTGGAATTCTTTAAACGTTTTCAGCAAAAAGATCATTCACTAAAGGATGTGCCTTATTGGAATTTTACCGACTGGTGCGAAACCAAGGGATGGGATGGTGGCCGTGCTCCTGTAGGAAAAGATGGTTACTCATCCGTGATGGATTTACTTTTATTGTACACTTATCAGATGGCTGCCGATTTGGAATTAAAGATCGGGATCCCTGCATTGGCTGATCAATACAAAGCAGAAGCAAAAATTTTACAGCAAACCATACGCAATAAATATTTCGATGCTGGTAAAAAATTATTCGCCGATCGCACAGAAAAAGATTTGTACTCTCAACACGCCAATACTTTAGCTATTCTAACAGGAACAAGTACAGGTGAAGAAGCAAAGTCTATTGCTGAAAAATTAATGAAGGATACCAGCATTACAGAAGCTACCATCTTTTATAAATACTATGTATACCAGGCCCTCACAAAAGCAGGCTTTGGAAATGAGTATTTGAATTGGTTGGATATTTGGAAAAGGAATATTAAAGAAGGACTTACCACCTGGGCCGAGATCTCTGATATCAATAATGCCAGAAGCGATTGTCATGCCTGGGGTGCTAGTCCGAATATCGAATTCTTCCGCACTGTTTTAGGAATTGATAGCGATGCACCATCCTTTAAAAAAGTAAAGATCGTTCCACACTTGGGCAATGAAACCAATATCAGTGGAAGCATTCCACATCCGCAAGGAACCATCAGTACGCGTTATGTTTTGAAAAATAATCAGTGGAATATTCAAATCGATCTGCCTAAAACCATCACCGGCAAATTTGAATGGAAGGGCAAAACCTATCCCCTCCAATCTGGCAGCAATAAATTTTCGCTATGATCATCCCCGGCCCCGATCACTCGGGGCTGGAGTTATCGTTATCACTTTTATCTTTTCTCTTTTCTCTTCTTCTTCCACTCTTCACTTTTATCTTTTATCTTTTATCTTTTATCTTAAAAAAAGGTGTATTCACCCCCCTATCCCTATTTGATTCCAGAAAAAGGGTTTGTATATTAACGCAGTAATCCCGCGTAAACAGCTCCCCATTTTTTCTACCCTTTATAATTTGCTATGTCTCCTAAAAGTATGAACAGCCAGTGGCTGCAGATATTGAGAGATTTGTTGTTCGTATTACGCGAGCTCTGGCTTTTATTGTGCTTTAACATCCTAGCGCTCATTGCCTTTTTATTAATTCCACAAGGAACTGATATGCTCTTATCGATCCTAGAACCAAAATCTTTTTTTACAACTTTAATTCCCATCGCAGTTTTATTGATCGCCTTATTTTATTGGAGTGTATCATCAGAATTCTGTACCAGATTCATCATTTACATGACCGATAATTCTGGACACACATTGAGTCCGGATAGAGTGCTACTAAGAAAATCAATCCAAAAAAAACTAGCCCAATTTTTTTTGTATTATCCTGCAGTCCTAGTTGCGCTTGCCTGTATCAAAGCATTTCTTATAAACCTTGCAGAGATCGATCAGTCATGGTGGTTATTATTATTGATTCTTACAGGCATTGTGTTGTTGCTATTTATATTAAATTATTTATATCAACCAGATAAAAAGAATCATAAGTCCAATATTTTCCATTGGATGCATTTGAGCGAAGAAGAAAAATACTGGACATCAAAATTATATGGCATTTTCAACGACTATCGCGTTGATCTATACCAGGAAGAAATTCAAAATAAGCATGAAGATCTGCCAAGAGAACTTCAATTACCGAATGGCAATTATATTCCTGTTTCATTTCAATTAAAAGAAAGACCAAAGAAATTAGTTGAGAATAAAAATATCGTTGTTTGGATCTATCGCATACCACTTAGCTATTACCGTAACCTGATCACACAACTATTAGTGTTAGCAGTCATTGCCATGCTACTGATCCTGTATTTTGCCTTTGCTGGCATTACGGTTTATCAAAGTGTTGGAGCAGTAGCTTTAATTTGTTTTGCATTTGCATGCTGGCAACTTGTATATACGGTCTTGCACTTTCTTGATAAGGCCCAGCCCATTCCAAAAACAAATCTGACATTTAGATTGCTGGTTTTAATTTGGATCTGTTTTTGTTCCTATATTAATAACGACCATCCTGCTCGCTTTATAAAAAATGACAGGGTCATAAATGCCAAGCCATTATCTGAACATTTCAATAATTGGATCAGCCATCTGCAGCAATCAGAAAATTATCAGATCACAGATTCTGTTCCAGTATTTTTTATCGCATCAGAAGGAGGCGCATTAAGAACCGGCGCATTCACAGCGATGCTATTGGCTAAACTACAAGACAGTTTCCCAAATTTTAAAAAACATATTTATTGTTATAGTGGCATATCGGGTGGTGGTCTGGGATTACAATTTTTTCAAAGTCTTCCAACTCCCGCAATAAAAGATCAACTAAGAAATAATCGAAATAGTACCAAGGCTTTTTTTGAAATTGATTATCTATCTCCCGTAACAGGCAAATTGGTTTTTGGAGAAATACTGAATTATTTTATTCCCCAACAGATCCCTGCTTTTGATCGCGCCATAGCGCTAGAACAGGCTTGGGAAGCAAGCTGGGCTAATGCAACCGACCATACAGTACCCAATTCATTTGCCAACTCCTTTGATGAACAAATTGGAAATGATAAACCAGCTTTATTTATCAACACGGTAGAATCAGAAACAGGGTTGCCCTGTATATTTACCAATACTTTACTTGATTCCTCTGTAGCACTATTTACCGCAAGAGACTTGCGCAAAAAATTTGGCGTCTCCATTCCCTATTCAACAGCTATCAATTTGGGCACACGTTTTCCATTCTTATCACCTGCAGCTATGTTTACAAAAGAGGGGATTCGCTTACATTATATTGATGGAGGCTATTTTGAAAATAAAGGGCAGCAAACAATTTTAGAAATTCTTCAAAGCCTTCATCTAGAAAAATATCCTATAGTAAAACCCTATATTCTGCAGTTTAATTTTTCACAGGATGATAGTAGCAGTAATCGATCCATTCGTTTTGCCAACGAAGTCATGGAGATAGTAAATGGCATTGAAAACACCAGATATGCAAGAGTAAATCTTATAACAGAAGCAATGAAAAATTATATGCAGCAAAGGTTTGATACAGATCAGATCATCAACCTAAATCTGGATATCTCTGTAAGAAAATTACCCATGAACTGGTTACTCTCGCATACTGCCATGAACCGGGTTAACAACTATACCGATTCATTAATGCATCTACAAAAAGATAGTTTACAAATTAAAAAAATAATCGACGCCATTACTAACCAAAAAAAATAATCTTATGAAAAATCAAATTAGCTTTTTATTTATTAGTGTATGTATTTTATTGACTAGTTGTGCAGGTGTAAAAATTTATTCCGATGCGCAACTACTTCACACTACGGCTATTCAGTTTCATTATGCCAAACCATTTTTACTGGTAGAACACAATGCTACTAAAGAAGGAACTACTAAAACAAGCATTATTTATTTGCCCGATCAAACCGAAACTTATTATGCAAAAATGGTGAATGGATTAGGCAATAGCGATCTGAAAATTGCTTTCGAGAATGGAAGCATTGCATCATTAGGCACAAGTTCAGATAATAAGATCCTATTATCAACCGGATCTCTAAGTAGTTTAATCAGTGATCTGGCAAAAACGCCAAATACAAATTTAAACGAAAAGAAAAATTATGTTAGCGAACAAGAATTTGAATTGTATGAAATAATTGTAAGGGATGGAATAACAAGTCTGAAAAAAATGGAATTGAAAAACAAATAATCATTTGATCAAAAGCTTATGAAACTTTTCGATCTCTTTTTTTTCATCAATAGTTAACTGTTCGTTATTTGAAAATTTCGAATGTAAGAATACTACTCTTTTATGTTGCGGATATTTAGTAAGAATATCTGTAATAAGTTGCTCAGTTATATCATCTTTAACATAGAGCGGTTTGATCTCTGCTACTGGTGTTTTATCGCGTGTTGGACGTTTTAAAATTTCTGCCTCTAAAGTCGCTAGCCAACTCTGTGGCATATCAGTAACTTTTTGTGCTTTAAGGAATAAACCTTCGAGTTGTTTCTTACTTAGTCCCCCCCGTTCTTCGTACTGATGCATCAGGCTCATAATAAACAACGCATCCGGATTGTGCTTATAACAAGCATCCAAAATTTTATCAATAATATCAATGCCTGGTTTTTTCTTGATCATTTGGCAGAAGTAGGCCACAAGATCGGAATAATTTTTGCTATTAGAGCTTGTTACATTTTCGACAAAATAAGTTTTGAGTCGATCTCTAAGATCTGCCTGGCCAATTCTACGTCTTCTACTGTTAATTCTTCAATCAATCCTTTATCATTTTCTCTTTTTTCGGCCATTGCCACTTTCACCATCACTAATTGCGTCTCTGCTTTAATGGCCCTAGCAAGAAATTGTTCTTTTTCTGATTGAGTTCTGCGAACGGTTCTTTCCATTCCTTCCATGATCTCCATTTTACATTTCAATTGTTCTTCCAAAAGCTTCTGCTTATTAATAAATCCACTTCGAATGAAAATAAAACAAAGTAAGGAAACGATAATAGCTGTAAAAACAGATATGGTAATAAGACTAAAGTCCATCATTAGATCATTTGTTAAGTTATAAAAACAGTTAACAACAGAAGCAATCAAAAGTTGCAAAAATGTAGATCCAATAGTCTCAAGGGGGACTCGCTAACAAATATAATTTAATCTCTGAATTATAGCAGTTTAGCTCCTTAATAAATTTTATTAAAATGCTCGCCTATTTGACAGCCAACCCTAGAACTGGGTTTAGCTTTTATTTGTATCTTCCGTTTTCAGGGAAATGCTGTCTTCCTATATGCAATCCATCAAAAAATCATTCGAACAATTTTCAATTGTCAATTATCTCCTTAAATGGACCTGCCTCGTTACACCCATGGCTATGGCAGTGGGAAGTTTAGTGGCACTATTTCTATGGTTACTCGACCGGGCTACACAAATTCGATGGCAGCATGGATGGTTAATTTATTGTTTGCCCTTTGTGGGAATACTCATTTATTTTTTATACCAGCAGCTTGGAAAGAAAACCGAAGCGGGTAATAATCTAATCATCGATGAAATACATGAACCAGATGGTGGCGTGCCGGCGCGCATTGCACCCTTGGTTTTTGCTACTACACTTCTAACACATTTGTTTGGCGGTTCGGCTGGTAGAGAGGGTACTGCGGTGCAAATGGGTGGCGGCATTGCTGGACTTTTTGGAAGATGGCTCAAATTGAATCAGCCTGATCTGCGGGTTTTACTCATGGCAGGAATTGCAGCTGGATTTGCCGCTGTGTTTGGCACACCTGTTACTGGAACCGTATTTGCTATGGAAGTGATTGCCATTGGTTCAATCAAATACGATGCTTTATTACCCTGCCTCATAGCCAGTTTAGTTGCCAATTTTACTTGTAATGCCTGGGGTATTCATCATACCGCTTATGCCATTCATTTTACTCATTCTGATGTGGATGGGTTTTTTGGAATTGATTATTTACTCATTGGCAAAGCTATTATTGCAGGAATTGCCTTCGGTTTAACTGCATATCTCTTTGGTCAAATGCAGCATGGCATTAAAGAATTAAGCAATCGATTCATTAAAATCAAATGGCTCATACCCGCAATGGGCGGATGCCTGATCATTGGTTTAACCTTGGCATTAGGCACACGCGACTTTCTCGGCCTCGGAGTATACTCAGAAAATCCCAATGGCATTTCTATCGTAAATGCTTTTAATCAGGGCGGGGTTGAAACCTGGAGTTGGCTTTGGAAATTAGTTTTCACTGCTATCACCCTCGGAACTGGTTTTAAGGGTGGAGAAGTAACGCCCCTGTTTTTTATTGGTGCCGCATTAGGAAATACGCTGGCTTGGGTTAGCGGCGCACCGGTAGATCTTTTTGCTGCACTAGGCTTTATTGCCGTATTTGCCGGAGCTACCAATACACCAATTGCCTGCACTATTATGGGTGTGGAATTATTCGGTGGCGAACATATTCTCTACTATGCCATCGCTTGTTTTCTGGCCTATTATTTTAGTGGACACTCCGGAATCTACTCCTCTCAAAGAATCCATCATTCTAAAATTCGTACTGAGTCATTTGATATAAATACGACTATCAAAAAATTGAAAGATAAAATCCGTCAATCAAAATAAGCATCTACTATGCAGTTATTTCACAAAGCTTTCGGCATATTCTTAATTTCTTGCGCCTCTTTATCTACCCTTGCGCAGGTAGCTCCCAAACCTTATGGGGTGCTTCCAACTGAACGACAATTAGCATGGCAGGAAAGAGAAATGTATGTGATCATGCATTTTACACCTACTACATTTCAAAATAAAGAATGGGGATTTGGCGATGCAGATCCTGCCATTTTTAATCCAACAAATTTTGTTGCAAAAGATATTGTAGCTGCTGTGAAAGCTGGCGGTTTTAAGGGGATCACCGTTGTTGCCAAACACCACGATGGATTTGCACTCTGGCCCACTCAATCAACCGCTTATAATATCAGCAAATCGCCGTTTAGGAATGGGAAGGGCGATCTGGTAAAGGAAATGAAAGAAGCTACAATACAAGCGGGACTAGGCTTTGGCATCTATTGCTCTCCATGGGATCGAAACAATGCGAATTATAGTAAGCCTGCCTATATTAATGAAGTTTATTACAAACAATTAGAAGAGTTATATAGTAATTACGGACAATTACATACCGTATTCTACGATGGTGCCAATGGAGGTGATGGATTTTATGGCGGCGCCAAAGAAAAAAGATCGATCGATGCATCCACTTATTATAATTATGATAAGATCTGGACCATCGTTCGTAAAATGCAACCGAATGCTGTGATCTTTAGTGATATCGGACCCGATATTCGTTGGGTAGGCAATGAATCCGGATTTGCTGCAGAAACATCTTGGTCAACTTTTACCCCCATTAGTCCGGTAAAAGATAAAAAGCCTTCACCAGGTTTTGTGGAAGAGAAAGATTTACCAAGAGGAACCCGCAATGGCGAATTCTGGACACCTGCAGAATGCGATGTGCCGCTCAGGCCAGGATGGTTTTATCATCCCGAACAAGATGGAAAAACAAAGACTCCTGCACAATTATTAGAGATCTATTATCAATCTGTTGGCAGAAGTGCCGCACTTGATCTAGGCATTGCACCCATGCCAAGTGGACAATTGCATCCCGATGATATTAAAAACTTGCGCGAGTTTGGAACGATCTTAAAAAACACTTTTGCAAGCAACCTTGCAGCAGGTGCTACCATCAGTGCTTCAAATACTAGAGCAAAGAGTTCAAAGTTTTCTGCTAACAAACTGATCGATCAAGATCGTTACAGTTACTGGGCTACAGATGATTCAGTTACACATGCTGAATTAATTTTTCAACTAAAGAATACAGCAAGTTTCAACGTAGTGCGACTCAGAGAAAATATTAAACTGGGTCAGCGTATCGAAGCAGTTGCTGTTGATGCATGGATCGATAATAATTGGAAAGAGATTGGAACAGCTACTAGCATTGCTGGCAATAGATTGATCAGATTAAAAAACAAGATCACCACTAATAAAGTGCGATTGCGTATCATTCAATCGCCGGTATGTATTGCTTTGAGTGATTTCGGACTTTTTGCTGAACCAAACTTGCAATAAGCAAATAGCTTCTTACCTTTATTCATAAGCGATTATTTGATAAATAGTTCTATGCACCATTAATGTATCTCGCATAATGTATAAAGTCAGCCTTCTCCTATTTACCCTCTTTCTTTTTTCATGTAAAAGCAAGAAAGAAACCATTAAGCCTAGTATTGAAAATATAAGTTCTTCCGTTTACGCGTCAGGATTAATCAAGAGTAAAAACCAATACCAGGTTTTTGGAACCGTGAATGGAATTATTTCTGAAGTATTCGTTACCGAAGGTGATCTGGTTAAGAAGGGAACCGCACTATTTGCAATTGAAAGTGAAACCCAGAAACTGAATAAAGAAAACGCTGAATTATCAGCTAAATTTTCAGATACTTATGCAAACGAAACAAAGCTTAATGACGCTAAGCTTGCTATTGAATTCGCAAAAAATAAAATGAAGAACGATTCGCTACTCTTTATTCGTCAGCAATCACTTTGGCAACAACAAATTGGAACAAGAATTGACCTAGAACAAAAAGAATTGCAATTCCAAAATTCTAAAACAAATTATACTTCAACCATTTTCAAGTATCAGGATCTGAAAAGGCAAATTGAATACCTCTCTGAACAATCAAAAAAGAATTTACTCATTTCAAAAAACTTACAAAGCGATTTCACTATTAAAAGTGAGATCGATGGCAAGGTCTACGCGATCTTAAAAAAGAAAGGCGAGATCACTAACGCACAATCTGCATTGGCCACCATTGGAGACGATACGAAGTTTACCCTTGAAATGCAAATAGATGAATATGATATTTTAAAAGTAAAAAAAGGATTGCCTGTTTTGGTGAATCTTGAAAGCTATCCAGGCAAGGTTTTCGATGCAATTGTTACAAAAATAAATCCCCTCATGAACGAGCGTAGTAAGACTTTTATGGTGGAGGCTGAATTTGTAAAAAAACCTGAACAGCTATATGCCAACATCAGTTTTGAAGCGAGCATCGTTTTAGAAACAAAAGAAAAAGTATTGCTCATACCTAGAAATTATCTGTTGAATGATAGTACTGTTATAAAAGCAGACGGTAAAAAGCAAATTATTAAAACCGGAATGAAAGATTATAATAAAGTAGAGGTCATCTCTGGTTTAACTGCTTCTGATGAATTGCTCAAACCAACAAAATAATGAAATACAAACTAATTGCAAGTATTTCTAAATCCCTTCTGTTTGCTAGGTTAAAACAAACATTGGTAGCGGCTATTGGTGTAACCTTTAGTATCACCATGTTTATTACATTACTAAGTTTTATGTCTGGTTTAAATGATTTGCTAGACGGACTAATTTTAAATAGAACTGCACATATTCGTTTATATAACGAGATCAAAGCTTCCGATCAACAACCTGTTGATCTTTCAGAAAAATACAAAGGCCATCATAATTTTGTAAGCTCAGTAAAACCGAGAGACGAAAAAGCAGAAATATTGAATAGTGGAGCCATTATTCGTGCACTTCAAGCCGATGATCGGGTTACAGGTGTTGCACCAAAAATTATGGCGCAAGTATTTTATAACGTGGGATCCATCGACCTCACAGGCGTAATTAACGGAATCGATGTTGATGAAGAATCACGCTTATTCTTTTTCAAGAACTATGTGGTGGGCGGAAATTATATCGATCTTAAAAACACACCCAATAGCATCATTTTAGGAAAAGGTGCCGCAGATAAAATGATGTCAAATATTGGCGATATCATTCAAGTAACAACTAGTAAAGGTGATCGTGTACAATTAAAAGTAGTTGGCTATTTTCAATCAGGGATTCAAGAAATTGATAAGGTGCAAAGCTATGCTAGCATCAGCACTACCCAAAAAATTCTTGGACAGCCCAATAGCTATATCACCGACATCCAAGTGAAATTAAAAAATGTTTTAGATGCCCCGGTAATTGCAAAAGAATTTCAAAAAAAGTTTAATGTAGAAGCAGTAGATATACAAACAGCAAACTCACAATTTGAAACAGGTAGTTCTATCAGAACGCTTATTTCTTATGCAGTTGGAATTACTTTATTGATCGTTGCTGGATTCGGAATTTATAATATTCTCAATATGATGATATATGAGAAAATGGATTCTATTGCTATATTAAAAGCAACCGGATTTTCGGGTCGAGATGTGAACAATATATTTATTACTATCGCATTAAGTATTGGAATTTTTGGGGGTGCACTAGGTTTGCTCTTTGGTTTTGGCCTTTGCAATATCATTGAACATATCCCATTTAATACAGCATCACTTCCTACAGTCAAAACCTATCCGATAAACTATAATCCAAAATTCTATATGATAGGCACTGTCTTTTCTATCCTAACAACGTACTTAGCTGGATATTTTCCATCACGTAAGGCTAGTAAAATTGATCCTGTAATTATTATCAGAGGAAAATAAGATGAGCAATAAAATACTGATAGCAAATAAAATCTGTAAATCATTTCATGATCCCATTACTGTGCAGGTATTAAATAATATTAGCTTTGAGGTAGAGAAAGGCGAATTTATTTCTGTCATCGGAAGATCGGGTTGCGGAAAATCTACTTTGCTCTATATCCTTTCTACCATGGATACCGACTATGATGGTGACTTATTTATAGATGGTGTTCTAATGCGCGATAAAAAAGAAAAAGAACTGGCCAGTGTACGCAATGAAAAAATTGGATTTGTTTTTCAGTTTCATTATCTACTCAATGAATTTTCTGTCTTACAAAACGTTATGCTACCCGGATTAAAACTCAATAAATATTCTGCAAAAGAAGTAGAACATCGTGCTTATGAAAAATTGAAAGTGCTGGGCATCGAAAAGGAAGCACTCAAATTACCGAACCAATTATCGGGGGGACAAAAACAGCGCGTTGCAATAGCACGTGCCTTGATTAACGACCCCATTATTATTATGGGTGACGAACCTACCGGGAACCTTGATAAAAAAAATAGCGAGATCGTTTTTAATATATTCAAAGAACTGGCCGACACCTATCACCAAACCCTCCTCATTGTTACACACGATAATGATTTTGCTGCACGAACTACCCGTATCATTGAAATGGAAGACGGTCAGATTATAAAAATGTGATGTACATGCTGTGCACTTTGGATAACTCATGACTAAAATCAGTTTTTATATGTTTTTGTTCAACTAATTTCCTGCCCTGATCAATTTTGGTAAATCACAAAGAACTTCCATATGTCTCAAACAGTATTTAAATCGGGGATTGACCTTTCCCCAGAATCAAAAGCAATTTGGAAAGCAGCCCAAGCTGCCGTTTGGCTGGTTGGTGCCGTAATTCTTGCCTGCCTATTATTCTTTCCTCCTGTTGGATTAATTCTTTTCTGGAATATCTTAATTCCAGTGGCCCCTGCACTATTTGTATTAGCTGTTGGTGTATGGAGAAATGTTTGTCCATTAGCCACGACTAATTTATTACCCAGGCATTTTGGTTTTTCACAAAAGAAAAAATTATCAGTAACTCAATTGGGTAAATTAAATCTGATTGGTGTTGTTGCTTTATTTGCACTTGTTCCATTGCGTCATGCTATATTTAATAATAACGGACCCGCTACTGGATTATTGATCATTACTATGTCAATGATTGGGGTAGCTATGGGATTTGTATATGAATGGAAAAGCGCTTGGTGTTCAGGCCTATGTCCGATTCATCCAGTTGAAAAATTATATGGAGGTAATGTTCTTGGTTCAATTCCAAACGCACATTGCGTAGAGTGTCAGAATTGTGTAGTGCCTTGTCCGGATTCCACACCTAATATTCATCCCATCTCTTCCAAAAAAACATTTTATCATCAAATAGCTGGTTTAATGGTGGTTGGTGGATTGCCTGGATTTATTTGGGGATGGTTTCATGTTCCTGACGAAACAACTGTAGCTTCTTTAAGTAATTACTTTAGTGTATATGAATTACCACTGATAGGTTTTGTGGTTAGTTCAATCATTTATATTATTAGTTCTATGATGGTGCCTCAGAAATACGAACAAAAATTGGTTAGTATTTTTGCAGCATCTGGGGTTTCCTGTTATTATTGGTACCGCCTTCCTTCTTTAATTGGATATGGAAAGTTTGCAGATGATGGATTACTCTATAACTTAAGTGCTGTAGTACCTGCATGGGTTATTCCAATTATGAATGTTGCTACTACTGCATTCTTCTTTTATTTCTTGGTGATTCGTAAATCGAATAATAAAAGTTGGGTTGTAAGGCCTCCTTTTGCGGTTAAAGCTGCTTAGAGAAGTCTTTCAGGCAATTGTTTACTCGCATCGGCACCCATTTTTTTTAACTCTTCTACTCGTGTAAGGATATTACCCTTACCGGTTGACAATTGTTTGAATGCGTCGTCGTAACTACCCTGTGCCTCACCTATTTTTTTTCCTACTAATTCTAGGTTGGTAAGAAATCCATGAAATTTATCATAGAGTGCTCCTGCTTTTTCGGCAATTTCAATAGCATTTCTATTCTGCTGTTCTACCTTCCATAAATCGGCAATAATTTTTAATACCGCTAAAAGATTCGTTGGGCTCACTAACATGATTTTTTTATCATAAGCAAACTTCCATAGCATGGGATCTTTTTTAACTGCTTCTAAAAATGCTGGTTCAATAGGAATAAACATTAAAACATAATCTAGTGCAATGGCATATTTAGGATAATTCTTTTTACTAAGTCCCTCTATATGATTTCTCAGTGAGCCAATATGACTCTTCATAGCCAATTCCTGTTTTACAATATCTGATTCAGAAACATATTGCTCCCAGGCAAGTAAAGAAACTTTGGAATCGATAATTACTTTTCTTTGATCGGGATAAGAAATGATCACATCAGGTTGCAAACCATGTCCCTGTTCATCCTTAACGATATTCCCCGCTAGGTCACGTATAAATTCCTGTGTAACATATTCTCTACCCTTGGCAAGTCCACTATGCTCTAAAATAGATTCAAGAATCATCTCACCCCAATTTCCTTGCATTTTTGAATTGCCTTTTAATGCAGTGCTGAGGTTATTAGCTTCCTGACTCACTTGCTCACTCATCTTTACCAGTCGATCTATTTCTTTACCCAAACTAAATCGCTCTTTCGATTCCTTTTCATAAGTCTCTTCTACCTTTTTCTTAAAATCGCCCAATTCAGTTTTCAATGGTGCTAGAATTTCTCCCATTTTTTCTTCGTTCTTCTGTACCATCTGCAAACTATTACTACGCATCACTCTTTCAGCCAATGCTTCCATTTCTAGTTTTAGCTGTTCACTCAACTTTTCTCCCTTGTTCTTTGCATCAGCGAGTAACTCCTGAGCGTTCTTTAACTGATAGGATAAAGAATTTATTTGAATTCTATAAACCAACCGAGTAATTATCCAGGTAATCAGACCTGAAGCAATGGCCAAAGCCAGGCAGGTAAGCAAATTTGGGGTGTCCATAAAAATATTTAGGATTATTAACTTTGTAAGTTAGCCGGATTTTTTTTGCTAAAATTGAAATAACTCAGAACAGAATCGATCTTATCCAAGGCGATGGGAAGTTCAGAATTATTTTCCATTACCAATTGTGCACCATCATTTTTTGAGATCCGTTTCACAAAATTAATATTCACTAAATAACTTCGGTGTACTCTGATAAAATTATTTTCACTACTAAAAATATCTTCATAATATTTTAAATTATGACTGACCACCAAACTAGATCCATTTTCTTGATGTATATGAGCATAACTACCTTCTGCTTTTATATAAATAATATCTTCTAATTTAATTATTTCAAACCCATTTACTAAAGGCACGACAATTTTCTTATTACCATTACTAAAATAATTATCCTTCAATGCCTCATATAATGGTTGATCGCCCTTACCTATGTTCGCTATAAACTTTTGAATGGCATTGGTTAGTTTATCAAACTGAATGGGTTTTAAAACATAATCAACAGCACTCATATTAAATGCTTGAATGGCATGCTGATGGGAAGCTGTTGTAAAAATAATTCGAAATTTAATTTCATCCGGATTAAAAAAATTGAGTAATTGTAATCCATTATAAATTGGGAGTTCCACATCGAGAAATACCAGATCGGGTGCATTTTTCTTAATGCTCTTTACTGCAGTAGGTAAGTCTGCACACTTATCTACAATCTGAATTCTTGGCTCAATTTCATTGACCATTTCGCTAAGCAATTCTGCAGCCTTTGGTTCATCTTCAATAATAATAGCCTTAATCATACTGAATACTATTTATGGGTAACCGAATAATTACGGTGGTTCCGGCTTGGTCTTCTTTGTCTATTACAAATAAACTAATTTTCTTGTCAAGTATCTGATTAATCAAATCAACCCTGCTTTGCATGGCCGATCCCGCAAAACTCTTGTGGTTTGCAAATAGGGTTTTATTGATTTCTCTACTCATTGTTCTTCCAATACCGTTATCATCAATTTCAATTCTAATATATTCTTTTTGATTGTCATCGTAAGCAATAGCAATTTTTAAATGACGTAGACCTTGCTTATGAAATAATCCGTGTTTGATAGCATTCTCAATACAAGGCTGTATAAACATCGGAGGAATCTGAATGTTTTCCAGATCCAATTCTTCATCTATATTAAGTTGTACAGAAAAATCCGATTCAAATCGCGCTTTTTCTAAGTCTAAATACAATTCCAGTATTTCAATCTCTTCTTTTAATGAAATTGTATTGATATTACTTGTATCCAAAATCTTGCGGATCAATTCGCTGAACTTACCCATATAATTACTCACGCTGCGCTTATCGTTTTTATAAACAAAACTCTGAATAGTATTCATTGCATTGAATATGAAATGGGGATTCATTTGTGTAACAATGGTTCTCAATAAACTTTTCCTTAACTCATTTTGCAGTGTTAGCTTTTCAATTACATGACGGTCTCTTCTTTTAATACCTCGATAATAGATGGTTAAGATTAATGAACTTAACGTAATAACCAGAAATACTATTAATCCAATAAACCACCACTGTAGCCACCAAGGATTGTTAATTGCGAATTTAAAACTGATGACATTATTAGAACGTTCTCCTTGAAAGTTTACTGAATAGGCTTTAAAATGATACACACCCGGTCGCAACGATGCAAAAGAGGCATAGTATTGCGGACCAGTTAACATCTTCCAACTGCTATCATTGGTTCCGATCAACTGGTACATAAAATAAGTAGCTCCTGGATTGATATAGGAAGGTGAAGACAGTTTGAATTGAACAGCGTTTTCTTTATAAGTTAATTCAGCGCTATCTTCAATTTCAGCTCCATTAATAGTATTTATAACCGATAATAAATAAACAGTTGAGGGCTCTATCTTAATTTCCGAAAGCGATACGATATATTCGCGATCTTTCATAAACAGATATAGATTTTCATCCTTCTCATAAAAATCATATACTGAACCATTAATGTCTGTTGTAATTGGTATTGTATTTATAATCTTCTCTGTTCTTAAATCAAAGACTTGAACATACCCTGGCTCAATCAGCAATAAATGATTCTGAAACCTTTTGATCTTTAATATAATATTCGATGCCAAGCCACTACTTGAATTAATATTTGCCATCCTATTATTCCCTATAATGAGCAAACCAATATCAAATGTTCCAACATATGCTTCTTTATTATATTGAAGCAAACAAGAAGCACTTACCGGCTTATCCTTATATACAATCGTATTAATCGTATCGTTTTCAATGAGTGCTAAACCCGATTTAAAATTTGCATAAATCTTTTGGGAAGCTGAATCGTAGTCGACAATATTACAACGAGAAAATTGTAACACTTGTCGGTGATTCTCTATTGCATCCCTAAACTCATTTTGAAACACTATATCGTTCGCATAATTTTTACTGAAAAGATATTTCTTTAAATTAGGTGTGAGTTTCACTTTCGATAGCATCTGCGAATAAGCCAGCAACATGGAGCTATCAGTAAATGTTACATTCTTTAAAGGAGCAAGTGAAGAAATCTCCCACAAATAATTCTCCTGACTATTAATTTGATATATTCCCTTTGAAGGCGCTATTAGTAAATTACCATTTGGTAAAGGAATAATGTTTTCAATAGAACCCGCCTTGCTGGATACTTGATAAGAATGAATCAGTTTTTCGTTTTTTGTAATAAATATTTTACCTCTTTGTGTTCCAAACACCATCATTCCTTCCCACTGTAAAACTGCTCTAATAAAATCTTTCTTACTTAAAAACGGATGTTCCGTTTTTTGCCAACCCTTGTACTTACTAGGGGTTTTACGTAAACCTTCTTGCAAACTACTATACCATTTATTATGCCATTTATCCAGCACTATATCAGATAAATACTGCGATCGAATAGAATCTCTACTATTTAATTTATACGAAACATTTTGTGTATTCACCCAAATGGAATCATTGCATTTAATGATTGTTCTCAATCTTCCTGGAATTTTCTCAACTGATACTACAAACAAACTATCATTCCGCTCTATCATTTTATATAACCAATCCTTTTCATGATTGTTTGCATAGATCGTATCGTTAGTAGTAATAGGAGCGAAACTGAAATACTCGGGAATTTCGGGCGACTTCTTAATCAGAAAACGAATGGGTATTTGTCTAAACCCCTTTTTGGAATCATAACGATATATCTTATTTATTCCTGCCAATACATGATCCCGGAAAACACAAATGGATCTATCAATCAGAATGCTATCTTGGGTTTTATAATACCTTCCTTTCATAGTGGCTGTATTACAAACAAACAAACCCCTTTCAGTCGTTACCACAATTTCTGAATCGAGCGTTATTAAAGAAGGATATGACTGCTCCTTTTGAATATTATATTGTTCAAAGAGGAGCATTTTTTCATGCTCTACATAAAAAAGCTGTCCGTTGAAATTATAAAACCAAATCTTTCCCTGCTTGTCCTCACAAATTCCCGATGTGCCAGTAGTAGTTTGATTGGGACTGCTAAAATGTGTAAACTTTACCCCATCAAATCTGCTAATACCCATGGAGTGACTAGCCCAGATATGGCCTTTTGAATCAGAAAACAAATCGAACACTTCCTCAGTGGGTAATCCTTTAACAGCTTGCAGATTTTCAAATTGTGCAAATGCGTATATGTTCTGAAATAATAATATAGAAAATAAGATCAAAAACCGCATCCTTAAATATAGGACTTTAGTCTTTTGATATTGGTTATTTATTTAACTTCAATAACGCTGATTTTAAATTCATATGCCCACAGATTCTTCACTTCTAAATAATAAAGCAACATCGAATACTATTTTTGATGCTATCATTGTAGGCTCGGGCATTAGCGGCGGATGGGCTGCAAAAGAATTATGCGAAAAGGGCTTGAAAGTTTTATTGTTAGAAAGAGGCGGTCCACTTGAACATCCTAATTACCCAACAGCGAATAAAGACCCCTGGGAATTTCCCCTCCGGGATCATTTAAGTAATGCTGATAAGAAAAATAATTTTGTACAAAGTAGGCACTATTCTTATCGCGAAGAAACCAAACATTATTTTATCAACGATCAGGAAAATCCCTACGAAGAAACTAAACGGTTCGACTGGATTCGTGCTAATAAGGTTGGAGGTCGCTCCTTACTTTGGGCTCGTGCTTGTTATAGGTGGACAGATCTTGATTTTGAAGCTAATTTGAAAGACGGGCATGGTGTTGACTGGCCCATTCGCTATAAGGAACTGGCTCCTTGGTACGATTATGTTGAAACTTATATTGGCGTAAGTGGTAATCAGGATAAACTAAATTATCTGCACGATGGAATTTTTCAGCCTCCTTTTGAAATGAATATTGCTGAAAAACATTTTCGCGATCAGATCGCAAAAAAATACAAAGACCGTCATGTGATTATCGGAAGGTCTGCCAATCTTACCCAACCATTAAATGGCAGAAGCCAGTGTCAGGCAAGGAACCTATGTTACCGTGGATGCCCATGGGGCGCGTATTTCAGCTCTAATTCCTGTACCATACCAGACGCCATTAAAACTGGCAATCTCACCATTCGACCCTATTCTTTGGTTAACCGTGTTTTATATGATGAACAAAAACAAAAAGCAACAGGTGTAGAAATCATAGATACAGAAACAAAAAAAGAATCAGCGTTTTTTGCACGTATTATTTTTATCAATGCATCAACGGTTGCTACAAGTTATATTTTATTGAATTCTACTTCAAATCGGTTTCCAAACGGACTTGGTAATGATAGCGATCAGGTGGGTCGAAATTTAATGGACCATCATAAAGGTATTTCGATTAGTGCCGATGTGGCTGGATTTGAAGACAGCTATTATTTTGGTCGCAAACCCACCAATATTTATATCCCAAGATTCAAAAATTTAAAAGGCGAAGAAAAGAATTTTTTAAGAGGCTTTCATCTAGCGGCAAACGCTTACCGAACAAGGGGATTGGGCGATAGCGAAATTGGTGCGCAATTAAAGGAATCACTTACCGAAGCAGGAGCATGGAAAATCGGGATCTGGGCTTTTGGAGAATGTCTTCCTTATGCAGACAATCGTATCACGCTGAATCATCAAAAAAAAGATGCTTTTGGTAGACCACAAATCAGTATCGATTGTGCTTTTAGAGAAAACGAAAAAGCCATGTGGACTGATATGGTTAACACTGCAAAAGAAATGCTCAACGCTGCAGGCTATCAGAATATACAAGACCAATCCAAAATGTCATTCCCCGGTAACGCCAATCACGAAATGGGAACCGCTCGTATGGGTACTGATCCAAAGACTTCTGTACTAAATGGCTTTAACCAAATGCATGCTGTAAAAAATGTATTTATTACTGATGGGTCATGCATGGCATCAAGTTCCTGCGTGAATCCCAGCCTCACTTTTATGGCACTCACTGCCCGGGCTTGTGATTATGCAGTTAGTGAAATGAAGAAAGGAAATATTTAATACCTGATACATCAATAGATAAAATGAAGAAGATACTAATACTAATAATTATTGCTTTTGTTTTTAATAATAGCGATGCACAAGAAATTCCATACAAGACTTGTAATAATTGTTGGAACCGAGATTCATTGGGTAATCACCGTGCTGTTGTTTTGGTTGATCAAAATAACGCTGTGGCAAAAGTTGTAATTCCTTGGAGAAGAAGAGATACCCATCCAGAAAATAAACGCATCATTATTCAGGATGCAAAAACAGGTCAGAAAGTTTTGAATCATTTTGATCAAAATATAACTCGAGAATCTGGTGAGATCTATTTCGAACCCATTTCTGGAAAAGGTCTTTACTATATTTATTATTTGCCCCTCAAAAATGAGGGAAGATCTAACTATCCACGCGGGGTTTATTTGAAACCAGAGAATACAGCAGGTGCAAGTTGGACTTATAACGATTACGCTAATGCCAAAGTGCAGGCCTTTGAAGCTATTGATGAATTGAATAGTTTTTATCCAATGGAAGTCATTGCTACTAAATCTGAAACAGCTGCACTAATTGAAAAATCTACCAATAAAGATTTTATCGTATTCCCGGAAGATCGATTGAATCCGATTAAGATGATGCACGACCTTCCTAAAAAGTGGATCGATGCGGGTATTCAAGATCAATTAAAAGCCAGCGCTAATAAAGGCGAATGGTATGCATTTCAATTAGGATTGTTGGCATTGAAAAACCAAAGTTCTATTGAAATTAATTTTTCGGATTTAAAAAATGCTGCTGGTAATATCATCGCTGCAAAAGACATTAGTTGCATTAATTTAACAGGCACCACCTACGATGCAAAGCCACTGAAAAAAACGGTAGCTGTTGATGCCGGCATCATTCAAGCTTTCTGGTGCGGAGTTGATGTGCCCAAAGCCGCTGCAGCAGGCACTTACAGCGGAACCATCAGTATTGGCAACAAAGAAAACAAAACGAAAATACAGTTTCAATTAACTGTTAGCAACTCAGTAGCCATCAATGCTGGTGAAAATGAGCCTTGGAAACAAACCCGATTAAAATGGTTGAACAGCACACTCGCACAAGAAAATAAAGTAATTGCACCTTATACAGCAATTAAACAAAACAAGAATGAACTGAGTATACTTGGAAGAAAATTGCTTTTGAATAACGATGGTTTACCAAAGCAAATTCAAACTTATTTCAATTCAGAAATGACCGACCTGGTTGCCACAGCAAAAAATATTTTAAGCAGTCCGATTCATTTTGTTTTCGACAATACAAATGGCAACAACTTAAAAACTGAAGCGCTAAAATATACACAAGTTCAGGAAGGGAAAATTAGTTGGGAAGCTTTGAGTAAAAATAGTCAGCTAAGTATGTTGGTGAAAGGCTCCATAGAATTTGATGGGATGATGGTGTATGATATTACAGTTACGGCATTAAGCGATCTTAGTTTGAATAATATTGGAATGGAAATTCCTTTTACAAAAGAGTCGTCAAAATACATGATGGGACTTGGTCAGAAAGGCGGCAAACGTCCATCCACCTTTAACTGGAAATGGGAAGTTGCCACCAAGAACCAAGACGGCGCCTGGATCGGCGATGTGAATGCGGGGTTACAATATTCTCTGCGCGATGAAAATTATGTACGCCCCCTGAACACGAATTTCTATTTGCAAAAACCTTTGCTATTGCCTACTTCATGGGGTAATCAAAATAAAGGAACAGTAAATATTGAAGAAATCAACAACACGACACTTGTAAAAAATTATAGTGGTGCACGTGAAATGAAGAAGGGCGAATCATTACATTATAATTTCACCTTACTCATTACACCCTTCCATACCATCAATACCGATTTTCAATGGGGTGCGCGTTTCTTCCATGCCTATAAACCAATCGACAGCATCAAACAAACCGGTGCCACCATCATCAATATCCACCATGCCAATCCCATCAATCCATGGATCAACTATCCATTCATTGAACACAAAAAAATGAAATCCTTTATCGATTCTGCACACGTGGCAGGATTAAAAGTGAAGATCTATAATACAGTTCGTGAACTATCGAATCATGCTTACGAAACATTTCCACTCAGAAGTTTGGGATATGAAATTTATTCAACCGGAAAAGGCGGCGGCTACAGTTGGTTACAAGAACACGTGAGCGAAGATTATATCCCAGCCTGGTTTGTTCCTGAGATCAAAGACGCTGCCATTGTAAACAGTGGTATGAGCCGTTGGCATAATTATTATGTAGAGGGCATGAACTGGTTGGTCAATAATGTGGGCATCGATGGTATCTATCTCGATGATGTGGCATTCGATCGCATCACTATGAAGCGGATCAAACGCGTATTAACGCATGATGGTCACCCAGGCATCATTGACCTGCATTCTGCGAATCAATATAATAAAAGTGACGGCTTTAATAATTCCGCCAACTTATACATGGAGCATTTTCCTTACCTGAATAAACTATGGTTTGGTGAGTACTTCGATTACCAAAAAAATGCGCCCGACTTTTTCTTAACTGAAGTGAGCGGGATCCCATTTGGCTTAATGGGCGAAATGTTAGAGGGCGGTGGCAATCCTTATCGGGGTATGGTTTATGGAATGACGAACCGTATGCCTTGGAGCGATGGTGCTGATCCGCGTGCAATCTGGAAAGTATGGAGTGATTTTGGTATGAAGGGTTCTAAAATGATTGGCTACTGGAGTGATAATGTTCCAGCAAAAACAAATAAAGAGTCGGTGCTCGCAACAGTTTATAAAAAAGAAAGGTCTGCATTAATCTCAGTAGCTAGCTGGTCTGATCAAACAGAGCAAGTAGAATTGATCGTTGATTGGAAAAAGATCGGTATCGATCCAAACAAAGCATCAGTAACACTACCAGCAATGAAAGGGTTTCAAAACGGCATAACATTGAAAATTAGTAATGGTAAGATCGAACCTGTTTCCATTGAAAAAGGAAAGGGTATGATCGTTTGGATCAAAGAATAAAATAGACTGTAATGAATAAAATATTCTGGTTAGGATTCCTAGCCCTGTCAATGCATGTTGTAAATGCACAACAAACAGTAAGTGTAAAAGAATACCAAAAGGAATTTACAACCTATCCATTTTCAGATCCTGACCCGGTTCCAAATTTCTCAGCAATCTATCCCTATTTCCGTTTCGATGGATTTACCGATCAGCCCATTCAGAAAAAATGGAAGGTCATTGAAATCGAAAACGACTATATCAAAATCCTAATCCTTCCAGAAATCGGTGGAAAGATCTGGGCAGCGATCGACAAAAAAACCGACAAGCCATTTCTCTATTATAATCACGCTGTGAAGTTCAGAGATGTGGCTTTACGCGGACCGTGGACCAGTGGCGGACTCGAAGCCAACTACGGCATCATCGGCCACACACCCAATTGCGCCACTCCTGTTGATTATACCATCTTGAAAAAAGCAGATGGAAGTATTAGTTGTGTGATCGGCGGTTTGGATTTGTTATCATCCACCAATTGGCGATTAGATATCAATCTCGAAAAAGACAAAGCCTATTTTACTACCAGCTCCTTTTGGTATAATACCACACCCAATCAACAACCCTATTATCATTGGATGAATGCGGGTTTAAAAGCCGATGGAAATTTAGAATTCATTTATCCCGGCAATAAATACCTCGGGCATAATGGCGAGTATAACGATTGGCCCATCAATAAAACCAATGGTAAGAACTTAGCATTTTATAACAACAATAATTTCGGCGCTTATAAATCCTATCATGTGTTCGGTGCCTATACCAATTTCTTTGGCGGCTATTACCACGATGATGATTTTGGGATGGTACGCTATGCCGATCATAACGATAAAGCAGGTAAGAAAATCTGGATCTGGGGGTTATCGCGCCAGGGAATGATCTGGGAAAAATATTTGACCGATACGGATAAGCAATACGTGGAAGTACAATCGGGCCGCATGTTTAATCAGAACGCAGAGCAAAGTACCTTCTCTCCATTCAAACACAGATCTTTTGAACCATATGCTACTGATACCTGGAAAGAATATTGGTATGGCGTTAAAAAAACAAAGGGCATTAGTGCAGCAACCGATTATGGTGCCGTGAATTTGGTGGAAGGAAATGGAAAACTAAAAATGTATCTCTTCCCAGTAAAACAAATCAAAGACGAATTACTGATTACACAAAATGGGAAAACGATTTATCAAAAAAATATCACACTTGCACCACAACAAAATTTTGTAGATAGTATTATTCTAAACAAAGAGGAAGGAAAAATTGCTTTGAGTTTAGGTGCCAACAAGATCAACTACAACTCAGATCCTTCTACTAATTATTTAAGCCGACCAGTTGAAACACCAAAAGATTTTAATTGGAATACGGCTTATGGAAATTATTTACAAGGAAAAGAATTAATGGATCAACGGCAGTATCCTGCAGCAGCTCTAAAATTGGAAGCTTCTATCAAACTCGATAGTAATTTTCTACCTACGCTTGTAAAATATGCAGCGCTTAAGTGGTTAAACTTTCAGTATCCTGATGCATTAAAACTCGTTCAGAGAGCTTTAAGTATCGACTCTCACGATGGGGCTGCGAACTATTATTACGGCTTGGTTCAAAATGCATTGGGGCATACTGTAGATGCTTTGGATGGATTTGATCTGGCTACCTTATCTCCTGAATATCGTGGAGCAGCATACACAGAATTAGCAAAGATCTATTGTGCTAAAAAAGATTATGGAAAATCTGTTCGTTATTGCAAAGATGCCCTTGTGCAAAACGCGCATAATATTAAAGCATTAGAATTGCAAGCCATTAATGAACGATTGTTGAAAAATCCAAAAGCGGCTAAAAAAATATGGGATCAAATAATGGCATTAGATCCATTGAACCACACAGTAGATTTCGAAAATTATATCATTACTCCAAACGAAACATCCCTACTGCAATTTAAAAATAAGCTACACAATGAAATGCCTGCAGAGAATTATTTAGAACTCGCAGCAGGTTATTATGAATTGGGGTTATTGGCAGATGCGGAACAAGCAGTTACGGTTTGTGACAATAACACGATTGCAAAATATTGGAAGTTCTATTTTCTTTATACACAACATAAACCTTTCGAAAAAGCATTAGAAGAGGCCAATGCTGCAAGTCCTGATTTTGTTTTTCCATCACGCAGAATGGATTTAGAAGTTTTTTCATCGGCGGTTATGGTAACAAAAAATTGGAAGCCGCTATATTATTTTGCACTACTCTTGAAAAGCAAAAATGTAGAGAATCCGGAATTTAGAAGCCTATTTGATTTCTTTACTAACGGACAGGGCAGCGTACCAGATTATGCCCCATTTTATGCTACAAGGTCAAAAATATTTGCAGCAGACAATCCCGAAAAGGCAATCGCAGATCTACAAAAAGCAATTAGTATCGATAAAGAAGGCTGGCGTTATTATAAAACCTTGACCGAATTTTACAACAAGCAAAAACAATATGCAGATGCTTTGCAAATCATTGGGCCTTTTTACAAAACACATCCCCAACAATATATTATGGGCATGTTGTATGCAAGAACACTCCTCTTCAACAACCAGTATGAATCAGCTGACAAATTATTAACCAGTTTACAAATCATTCCTTTCGAAGGTTCCACACAGGGACATGAATTATATCGTCAGGCAAAACTGATGCAAGCAATCGAAGCCATTGAAAAAAATGAAACTACAAAAGCAATTGCATTGGTGAATCAAGCAAAAGAATGGCCCGAGAATTTGGGTGCGGGCAAACCTTATGATGCTGATATAGATACTAGCCTCGAAGACAAGATCATTGCAGCTACTAAACAAAAGCCAGCTGCGAAAGACATTAGCGCATTGAAAGACTTGGTCCTTAAAAAAGAATAATTATTGATAACTAATTTCCCATTGAACCGAAGCAGCATCGGTTGATCGAAAACTAATTTTTCGAATATTTCCAGAAAGAACATTTTCGATCAGTGTTGCTATTCCTGTGTTCACGGCTTTGAAATGAGCACCAGTAGGCTCATAGATATAAATACTATACAGATCATCAGCCACTAAATTGCTAGTACCGATTAAACGATTATTGTTCCACTGTAATTGTTCTAATTCCAATGCGCCACAACTAATATGTCTGTTCGTAGCCAATAATTGTGGGTGGATTTGTTTTTCTCTGAAACAAAACAACTGACAATTATACGCCGTATCTATCGCACCAGGTATAAATTGTTTTGTTTGAATACCTCGAAATTGTTTACTCCAAAATTCAAACACGAGATATTCTTTTTTCGCATCTAATCCAAGGTCTTTCAATGGAATCACCCGATCTCTTTCATCCAATCTTCCAAGTACGGTCCAGTTTTCATATGGTTTATTTATATCCATTTGAAACAATCCGGTAGTGGTTGTTGTGCTTGCATCAAAAGGCCTCGGACCAGAACCACTCATTTCTGTTTCTGCCTGCGCTATCAAACTCGACCTAGAAGGATCTACATCATATACCTGACCCGGACTTGTCATTAAAACAGGGATCGACCGAATGGCTGCATCAATCAAATTCGACTTTTCATACAAGTCAGGCTGATCAGTGAGCATGAACAGTGAGCCAGTTAAAGAAGTAGCGGTACAACTTCTGTATGCTTCTTTTGCAGAGAGCACAATATGATCCGGATCGTTGCGCCAGATAATATTATTGTATGAATTGAACTGCGCTAAACCTGCATAGCTATAACCATCGTTTCCAATTCTGCAACCATCTACTAAGCCAACCAACTCCGGACGGATGCCCCAACAAGCCATTAAAAATTTATCCTTTCCAATTTGATTGCGCACTGCTGCAACCACATTTCTATAGGCTTCATTTTTATTGATACCATCGCGCATCAGTTCTTTACTAAAAGTATTATAGCCCTCATATTTCAAATGTCTCAACGCATCGAGTTTAAAATACTGCCAGCCTTCTTTGTTAAACTCGGCATATATAGGTTTAATCAATTGATCAATTGTTGACTTGTTCGCCCCATTCATCACATAGCCCACCCAATTACCCAAGGCAACTTTACCATCAAGCGTTTTTATGAATAATTCTTTGTGCTGATATGCCGCAACTGAATCTGCAAAAGAAACATTCGTCCAGATCCCAGGTTGAAAACCTTTTGAGGCAATATAGTTAGCAAGGTTTCCCATGCCCGCTGGAAATTTATTATTTGCGTTGATCCAAGTATCGGGCATGCCGATGGGAACTTGTTGATAACCATCATCAATTTGAATATAGTCGAGTCCGTATTTTTTCAACTTAGTTGACAACACATCAGCCGTGCGATGCATATCAGTTTCAGTAACATTATCAAAGTAGGCAAACCAACTACACCAACCTACTACAGGTTTTTTCCAAATACTATATTCCTTTGGTTTAAAATAAGTCAATCCTCTGTGTTGTTGATAGTACCTGGGTTTGAAGCGAATGATGAGTTCTGATTTAACTACCTGTATTTGGTACTCGTTATTTTCTTGTGGCTGCATATTAAATGCTGGGTAAGCTGCATCGAACGATATGAGCCAGTCATTATTTCTATTATACACGGCATTGTTGAGTAAATTAAAACTCTTACCAACAGTGTGCCTTACAATACTCAAACCTTCATTCCATCTGTCGCTCTCGCATGCGATCGATCCTTCATCAGCTATAACGACTGCTTTGAATGTAAATTTTTTGAAATCGGCGGGCACCAACGAAATGGTTTGATATTGCGCATTATTCATCACAGATTGGTGCTCATGAATTTGCATTTTCGAAACGTTACCAGATACCTGAGCCTTTAAAATTATTTTGTTCTGTACAGAAAAAAACAAGCTGTCTTTTTTCTGTACCACTTGAATAGCTCCTTGTGCAAATAAATTACTAGCACTTAATAGGGTGCAAAACAGTGAGGCAATCATTAATTTTTTCATCATCAATTTTTCAAGCTATCATTAAAAAGTATCCAAATCATTTCCATACACTACAGCGCCTTTATATCTGTCCTGCAATTCCTTTAGTAAGCTTTCTTTACTCATTCCAAATGGCAACTGATGTGTGAGTACCAACAATTTGGGTTTTGTTTTATTCGCAATCTCTGCAAGCTGACCCGTAGAAGTATGAAAAGTAGCATGATACTTTTTCCAATGTTCATCCCTTTTCGCCAAGCCTTCCATCGAATACACTTCATGAATCAGTATATCACAATCCTTCGCATTTGCAACCACCGATTCACTGTAGGTACAATCACCCGATACCACAATCACTTTATCCTTTGTTTCAAATCGGTACCCAAATGCATTGGCCCAAGAACCATGGCTCACTTTAAATGCTTTCACCACCACATTCGAATCCTGATAAACAATTCCTTCTTTGATCTCATGCACGTGCACCCGATAAGCTTCTGGTATCCCTCGCTCCAAACCCTTGATGCGAATATCCAAGTCCTCCTTGTAAGCAGATTGAATATCGCGCGTCATCTTGGCGATGCCTTTCGGTCCGTATACTTCTAAAGCTTCCATTCTTCCGGTAACGGCGGGACTAAACATAAAATCTGAATAGCCTCCCACATGATCGCTATGTAAATGTGTAATGAAGAGGCGAGTAAGTCCCTCCGAATTTAAAGAAGGCATGTCTTTCTTCGCAGCTGCGGCGGCTCTGCGCACAACACCCGGACCACAATCCACCACATAAGAATGATTGTTTACGATGATTGCTAGTGATGGACCAGAACGCTCTGGATCAGGGTTTGGCGTACCCGTACCCAACAAAACCACCTTAGTTCCATTATTCTGTGCAATTGATACGATAGAAATAATGCAGAACAAAAAAAGCAGTGGCAATTTCTTCATACCTTAAATTTAGAAAAAGAAAATTAGACATAATATTTAGCAATGAAAAAATCAACTATGAAATATCTATTCGGCCTCTTAACTATGTTGGTGTTGTTCAACATTTCAGTAGGAGCACAGATTTTGTCGAGCAATCAAATCGACTCTTTGGTGGAACTCACTTTAAAAACATTTAATGTGCCGGGTATTTCGGTTGGTGTAGTAAAGGACGGAAAGTTAATCCACGCTAAAGGTTATGGTGTTGCCAGCTTAAGAACCGGAAAAAAAGTAGACGAGTATACTTTGTTTGGAATTGCATCCAATAGCAAATCTTATACTGCAGCAGCTTTAGGTATGCTGGTAGATGAAGGAAAATTAAAATGGGATGATAAGGTAACCGACTATATCCCTGAATTTAAAATGTACAATCCCTATGTAACGGAAGAATTTACGATCCGCGATTTGCTCACACATAGAAGTGGTTTGGGTTTAGGTGCGGGAGATCTTATGATGTTTCCCGACAAAAGTGATTTCACCAAAAAAGACATTATTCATAATCTGCGATATTTAAAACAAGTATCAAGCTTCAGAACAAAATATGATTACGATAATAATTTATACATCGTAGCCGGAGAAGTGGTAGCAAGGGTTTCGGGAATTAGCTGGGAAGACTTCATTGAAAAAAGAATCATGCAGCCCCTCGGTTTTAAAAGTAGTGCAGCTTCGGTATCCAGACTAAAAGATAATAGCAATAGTATTCGTCCGCACGCACCTGTTAACGGAAAAGTAGAAACGATCGATATTGATTGGAGTGAATCTGCGAATGCCGCAGGCGGTATTTGGAGTAATATTATTGATGAGAGCAAATGGGTGATCTTGCAAATGAATCATGGTAAATATGGTGATAGTTTGAAGCAGAAATTATTTAGCGATGAAGTGCACGAAGAAATGTGGGCAGCACAAACGAATATCGGCGCAAGAGCGGTAGCACCTTACAATACGCATTTTTCTGCATATGGATTGGGTTGGTTCTTGAGCGATGTAAAGGGCTATAAACAAGTAACACATACTGGCGGACTAGCAGGAATCGTTACCCAAGTAGTAATGATCCCGGAAATTAATTTAGGTATCATTGTATTCACCAATCAGCAGGTTGGCGCGGCTTTCAGCGCAGTGAGCAATTCAATCAAAGATGGTTATCTAGGTGTGAAAGGGTTCGATTGGGTAAAACTCTTAGCAGCTCGTGTTGCAAAAGGTGAAGCAGAAGCTAAAAAAATAAATGACGAAGTTGCAGCAACCATCGATGCACAAAGCAAAAATAATAAAGGCGCATTTTCAATTGACGCTTATATCGGTAAATACACAGATCAATGGTTTGGCGAAGTAGAGATCTCCATAAAAAATGGCAAAGCCTGGTTTGCTTCAAAGCGTTCTCCTAAATTAAATGGTGAACTGTTTCCTTATAAAGGCAATACTTTAATTGTAAGATGGACAGACAGAAGTATGGATGCAGATGCGTTTGTAATGTTTAGTACGGATAAAGATGGTAAGCCATCGGGTATTAAAATGAATGCGATTTCTCCACTAACAGATTTCAGTTTCGATTTTCAGGATCTTGATTTTAAAAAAATAAATTAATAGCGCATGTCATTTAAAATTGCAGTTCTCGGTGCCGGTATGGTGGGACGCACCATGGCTTTGGAATTAGTCAAATCGCATAATGTAACATCCTTCGATCTGAATCAAGATAATTTAGATCTGTTGAAAAGAAAGAACCCTACTATTCAAACAAAGGCTATCAACTTATTAGATCCAAGTTTGAATTTAAAAGAGGTCTTGAGTTTTGCCGACCTAATAGTGAATGCAGTTCCGGGTTTCATGGGTTATCGTGTTTTAGAATTAGTAATCAAGGCCGGTAAGAATAGTGTTGACATTTCGTTTTTCCCAGAAAGCATTGCTCCATTGCAGCAATTAGCGGTGGAACACAATGTCTGTTCCATTATGGATTGCGGCGTGGCGCCGGGTATGAGTAATTTAATTTTAGGACGCTACAACCAGGAATTCAATGTTCATAATTTTAAATTTTATGTTGGCGGTTTGCCTGTGGTTCGCGAAAAACCTTTCGAATACAAAGCACCGTTCTCTCCGATTGATGTAATTGAAGAATATATGCGTCCAGCAAGACTGCGCGTAAATGGAGTAAATAAAACAGAGCCCGCACTTTCGGAAATTGAAACGTTGAATTTTGATGGGGTCGGTACATTAGATGGATTTAATACCGATGGATTAAGAAGCATCCTAGATAGTTTCCCCGAAATTCCAAACATGTCAGAGAAAACATTGCGTTATCCAGGACACGTTGAACTAATCAAAACACTCAAAGCCATTGGTTTCTTTGATCCTGAACATCTTGATGCAAGTTCTAAAGTACTGATCAATTCTTGGAAACTAAAAGAAACAGATCAAGACCTTACTGTAATGAAAGCGGTGGTAGAAGGTACTAAAGACGGTCAGCCTATTACGGTAACATACGACTTATTAGATTATTGCGATACAAAAAATCAGTTGAGTTCTATGTCAAGAACAACTGGACTCACTTGCACTGCTATAGCAGAATTGGTATTAGCAGATAAGATCAATTTGAAAGGGGTGTATCCTCCAGAAAAAATTGGTGAGAGCAAAGAGAACTTTGACTTTATCGTTAATTATTTAAATGAGCGCAATGTGCACTGGGTAAAGAAAGTAAATTAATTTAATTCTGTAAGTCCCTCCCAAACATAGGGTTCCGTTTTTTGTTTGCCATCCGGCCTTTCTTTAGAGGTTCGAATGGTAAACACTGGCCAAGATTCCAAGTCTGCTGCTGGCATTTCATAATTTAATATTGTTTGCATTCTTTCAGAATTTAATTCTGAATCAACCCATTCTTTCGCAAGATCCATTGGAAGAAAAAGCGGCATGCGCCATTTATTTTCGCCATCATTATGTATTTGTTTCATCAAATCATTTGCGGCACGGGTGATTAAAGTATAGCTCCAACGTTTTTCTAATTCACCTGTTTCTTTGTTGGGTAATTCAGCTACAGAATATAAACCTGGTAAAAAAAATAGGTCCTGATTTTTTTGATGGATAAAGTAAGGCACTTTTTTGGTCCATTTTTCAATCTTCCGATGTTCAAAAATTCCGGTCACAGGAATCAGGCATCTGCGGTTGCGAATCTTATACCAATAACTCGAAGTATCACCCAGGACTCTTTCGCTGCGCGCATTGAGCATCATAATTCTTTGTTTTAAAAATGCCTGCTCGTCTTTGATATAATATGGAATGCAACCCCATTCCATCAGTTTAACGTGTAAGTGCTGATCTTCTCTGTTTTGATAAATGATGGGATGTTCTCCAAAACTATGCGCTACAATATGCATCGATGCATTATAGTTGATTTGTACCTGCTCATCAAATTCAATAGTTGGAAACTGTTGAACGATGGCCGTCAATTTTGCAAGAAAGGAGAGGTCGTAACACATACTATAAATTCAATAGGGTTTTTCCAATTGCGTTTTTTAATATTGGATCAACTTTTTGTTGATCAGCATAGTCGTTCCAATGATTCACAACATCACTAACCTGATCAATGATTTGTTTTGCTTTTTTAATATTCATATTACTTGCTGTCTCTAATAGATCTTCTCTAGTAATATTTTGACGCTTGCCATTTATACGAAGGCTATGTTGACTAACCCAGGTACTACCCGGCCGATAGGCGTGGCAGATATCATAAGCAGGTGATAGTTTCCATTCTCCATTTTGATGCATCACAAATGCAAAGTTTTTGCTGTGATCATCACAGTTTCTTGCCATTACATTAAACACCATCCTTCTATATAATTGTTCTTGTTGCGGATAAGGTAAATTCAATAAACGCATCAATTCAAAGATCTGCTCATAACTATATATTCCAACTTCATTAAAATCGTAATGCATCAAAGCACAAAAAGTTTGCACATGCAATTTTTCTTTTTCAGTTGGTCGGTCAAATCTTCTGGTCATAAAATGCGCTCTGCCATTTTCTTCTAACAACCTACTTTCCATCATTTCTATCGAAGAATCTTTCGCCATTTCATAATAGGCCATCTCCACTCTTCCATATCCATTACTTACACCAAATTGTTGATCCTGAACCCCATCAAATTTTATCAGCCAATGTTCAAACCCAGGCGCGGCAGCTGTTTGACCGCTTCTAACTTCTTTTGTGATTGGATTAAACGCGATGATTGCTTTTGCTCTGGCACCACCAGCACTTGTTCCGATTTTTAAAATATCTGTAATGGCCCTTTCATCATCGGTTGATAGGTTTGCAGAAAATATTGTTCGATTGGTTAAAATAGCTTCGGCCACTTGAACAAGATCATTAATGTTTATTTTAGTTTGCGTATCATAAGACTTTGGTTGCACAGGTGAAAATTCTAATGCACCCATCCCTCTTTTTCCAATAAAGCAAAGTATTTCAACAGGATTTAAACTACCTGCTGGCCTACCATTTCTTGCAAGCCAGGCATTGATTAATGCATTACCATATTTATCCGGTAACACATCAGCCAATAATCCAGGCATCCCTTTAAAAGTTTGACTATTTTTTAATTCGGGGAAAGAGAATATTTTTCCTTTCGCAACAGATAGAGGCATTTTTATGGGACATAAATCCCAATTCGTTGCAAGAAATGAATTTTCAAATTCAAAACTGCCTTCGCCTTTTTCTGTATCATAAGCAACGGCGCCTACTTTTTTATTCCAAATTGTAACTTCCGCGATAGAGATCATTTTGTGGCGGTTTTAAATTGAAGTTATTTGGGTAACGATGTTTTATTGGCACTCGATGCGCGCTGTCTTTTATTCCTTTGCATTTTTGCTAATAATAGCGGACTGATCTGCTCCGATACTTCAAAGTTTTTAAAGACCGATAGTTGATCCAATGCACGCATGATCTGTACAAAAGTTAAAAGGCCACCACCGCCGCCACTTTCAATTTGAACCAAAGTAGAGCGATTAATTCCTGCCGCTTCGGCCAACTCCTGCTGCGTTTTGTTTTGCCTCAACCGGGTTTCTTTAAGATAGACCCCGATTAATTCTAATAACGCCTTATCGCTAATGGAATTGTTATATTTGTTGGTTATTTCAATCATTATTCTTGAATTATAGGACTAATGTAGGTTATTTACAACATTAATCAAAATATATTTTGTTGGATTATTCCATCAGTATTGATATAATTTTACATTTTGTTGGGTATTTACAACATTGTTTAGGATAATAACCTGAGTAATTTATCTACAGCAAAATAAATTTTAGAGTAAATTGGTTGAATAAATCAGCGTATGTCTACCATCAAAAACACCCAACCTATCTATAAATTTCTGGTGACACTAGTTTTGGGTTTGTTTATTCAGCCAGCTATTGCCCAAATTTTAGACATCAGTTATATGTCATCCGGTGGAAAGCTTAAGCCCTTGCAGGCGATTATGGACATCCGGCATTATACCATCAATATGGATGTGAATATTGCCAATAAATCGATCCACGGAAATACGATCGTTACTTTAGATCTGTCAAAACAAACGGATACAATTTTATTAGACCTGGTGCATTTACTTACCGTAGAAAAGGTTAAAGTAGATAATAAGCCAGCCACGTTTACACAGGGCGATGATAAAATATATATCACTGGTACTAATTTCAAAGAAGGAAAACATTTGGTGGATATAGTATACGGAGGCAATCCGCCGATTGCAGTGCGTGCTCCTTGGTTCGGTGGATTTATCTGGGGCAAGGATCGCAGCGGGAATGATTGGATCTCAATTAATTGTCAGAAAGAAGGCGGAAGATTGTGGTTCCCTTGTAAAGATCATCCGAGCGATGAACCAAATGAAGGAGTAGAAATGAATATCACTGTGCCAAAGGGTTTAATAGTGGCGGGGCCCGGACTTTTACAAAAAGTTGTAACAAAAAATAACAAAAGCATATTTTCCTGGAAAACAAATTATACCATCAGCAACTATTGCGTGGTCTTTAATATTGGAAAATACATTGTTGCAAAAGATAGCTATACCACCATCAATGGAAATATAGTTCCAATTGAATTTTATGTGTTAGAAGAAGATACCGTGCATGCAAAAAAAGTGATCGCAACAAAAATTAGGGACACTAAAATTTTAGAGAAATATTTTGGTGAATATCCTTGGGTAAAAGAAAAAATCGGTGTGGCAGAAGTACCTAATTCAGGTATGGAGCATCAAACGATGATCACATTCGATAATAAATTTACTTATCAAACTATTGGGGGACAAGAATATTCCGCTAATCTATTTCATGAGTATGCGCACGAGTGGTGGGCTAATAAAGTAACAAATAAAGACTGGGCGCATATGTGGATCCAAGAGGGAATTGCCACTTATGCAGAGGCTTTGTGCATGTATGAGTTAGGGGGACAAGAAGCGTACAACGAAATGATCGCTAATCACAAAAAAAGTATCAAGTATATCAAACCATTGGTGGGTGGTGAAGAATTATCAGAAGATGAAACCTATGCGAAGAATGATATTTATGTAAAGGGCTCTTTTTTCATGCACAGCTTACGGTACGTTATTGGCGATGCGGTCTTTCTTCCTGCAATCAAAAAACTAGCCACCGATCCTGCAACTACCTATGATAATTTCGTAACCAGTACCGATGTGGAACAACTGTTTAGTAAAGCAGCGGGCTACTCGCTAAAATCATTTTTCGATTTTTATTTGAGAACTACTAATGTTATTGAAGTATCTGTAAAAGAAGTGGGCTATCAACAATATCAGATCAAACTCAATAATTATTTCATGGATTTGCCATTTGATATTTTGATCAACGGACAAAAAGAAAAACGTATTATTGGTAAAGAGGGAATTAAATTAAAAAGTAATTTGCCTCCAACAATTGATCCATCTGGTTTTTATTTAAAGAAAGTAACAATACAATAATTGATAGCCTATCTATTTGGATTACTCAGCACATTTGCATTTGGAATCAGCAATACTTATTGGAAAAAAGCAAGTGCACAAGTAAGTTTTCCTGGGCTTGTATTCTTTAGAGGAATTATTGCTTGTTCCTGTTTTGGAATTGCTTGGATCTATTTTCGTTCAAGCAATAAACTTCCAGATTCATTGATTAATGAACATGCCACATTCAATCAATATGGTTTAACAATATTGCTTTGTTTGATCTGCTCGTTGGGTCTAGTATTTTATTTAAAATCATTAGACTATTCACCTGTTAGTATTTCAGTGCCTCTCTCTTCAATCAATATTTTTGGAATTCTTGCAGCGGTGATTATTTTGAAAGAACATTTTAAACCTATCTATTTTTTTTCTTTCGGAATTGGAATCATTGGGGTACTATTATCACAATCCTATACCATGGTAGGAAAAAAATATGTTTGGAATAAAGGAGGTAATTATTCTATACTGGCAGCCCTTTTTTGGGGATCGTCTTATACACTTTTTAAATATTCCTCACAATGGATGGGGGCTATCCCGTTAGCATTCATCTTAGAGGGCTCTGTTGTATTTACAGCATTAATTTGGTTAAGATTATCTGATCCTGATTTCTTCCAAATGAAATATATCTTTTCTTCCGGCAATATCAAACACTATTTCATCCTTGCCCTATTCTTATTATGTGGCACGTTATTTTTTAACCTAGCTGTACAAAATATTCCGTTATTAGTCATCAATATTTTTGGATTCTTTACACTATTTGTTTCAATCAGTACTGGAATAATTTTTTATAAAGAAAGGCTATCCGTTAAACAGGGACTGGGCGTTTGTTGTTTACTGATTTCTATTCTGATTGTTCAATTATATACGAACTAGATTTTAGATTTAGTTTTAATAGCTTCTAACACTTTAATATAATCGTGGTGAATCTGTTTATATATAAATGGTTCAAATAAATTTGGATCTATTTTACTTAAAAAATGACGCGCAGTTTTTATGTTTCCAGAAATAAAAGAGCTATAAGCAGCATAGATCCTTAATTGATTTTCAATTTTAATTCCCCAATGATCATTTGTTCTATTGAATATTTCCCATTCGCCATGATGTAATTCAAATTCGTTGATAATTGAAATCATCCAATCCATCCTATTTCTACTGAACAACTCTCTACAGATATATAATAAAAAACCAATTGCATGGTCATATTCTTTTTTAAAAGCAAACAGCACAATGTTTTGATATAAATTCGATTTAATATTATAACCTGTCTTCGATAGTTCACATATAGCAATCCCCGTTTGTCTGCCTGCAGGAATAGGATGGAAATCTTCAGTTAATTTTATTTTATTTAATTTTTTAAACCATTTGTTTTGCTGAACGGCATCTCCTATTTGATAGCATTGTTTATATTTTAAACAATAATAAAAGAGATTAGAGTGAGCAGTCTTTTTAACTTTCAAATAATAGGCATCTAATAATTTCCCGTAGTAACCATGCAGGTGGTCTTCATCAACAAACCACTCAATAAAGTATTTTTGAGCATGAACATTGGATGCCAGGGGAATAATCAATTCATCCGAAATATCGTTATGCCTTCTCATCATCAAGCCCATTGTTTGGCCGATATAATAGAACCCAAGTGGATGATGTGTTTTTGAAGTAAATATATTTTTGAAGCTATAAATCGATGATAAAAATTGAATGTTTTTCTGACCTGCAGCAATAGAGATCATGGCAGTTAAAAAAGGAAATATTTCTGGTTCATTTCCAAACCTTTTACACAAATCAATCACTGAATTTATATGTATAGATTCAGTTGTAAGTGAAATGGCAATTTGATGATTAAATAATTGAACGTGATTACCTGGAATAATTTCTTTTTTAAGTTTCTCGGTTTCTGAAAAACTTGATGCCTGTTCAACTTTAGCAAGTAAAGTACTCCAATCAATGAAACCAACATAATTGGCTAGTAGGTCTAAAGTATAGGTTCTAGGCTGATCAATACTCTTTGCAAATCCAAATAATCTTTTGAGGGTAGTTGGGCTGATTCTTTCTACACATACTTTTTCAATGCTGTACGCCAAGGCCTCGCAATCTTTTGAGTAGGCAATTTTTTTGCCGAACCTACCCTCAATAAGAAAACGAATATGATCTGGAATCATAATTACAATGCATTTGAAAGTAAATGTAACAAACTCGATTTATACAATGCGAAATGAACGAAATGAACTAGTTCAATAATTATCTAATAGCTAATTTCATCTTTGTAATGATATCTGTCCGGGGGGATTAGATAGAAAGGTGGGATTAATTTTCCACCTTTTTTGTTTTTAATAGCTTCTTGCAAAGATGATAAATAGGACTTTCAAAATATTTATATAGAACGATTGAAATGATCCAGAGTATAATAAAGTTTCTATCAGGGAAAGTATACCAGTCTTTAATTTTTAAATTCACATAACTGATATGCACTAAATAAAATGCAAAAGAGGCATTTCCGAGCAATACCAGCAACTTACTACCCAAAGTTTTATTCAACCATGTATCCTCATAAATTAGACCAGCTAAAACTAGCGCCATGCTTAATGGAAGTGCGGTTTTTGAAATAAGCATCCCTATTGAATGTGTATAGCCATGATCGTAGATGTCTTTCTGAAACCAACCAATTACATAGATTGTCAGGAACATCGATGAAAATCCTATTATTGTTTTAAAGGGTAATTTTTGAAGCCAGCCAGCATTCTTTTGTACAACTGAGGCCAAAATCATTCCTGCCAAAAACTCAGAACTCCTTCCCGCGAAACTGTTTAATAGTAGAAACTGAATAGGCATAAAGAATCGTTGCTGATTCGTATTCCAATATTGCCAAATAGCGCCAATCCCCCAAAATAGAGCAAATAAAGAAACCAATATGATCAAGAGCAACCAAAGATTTTTTCTTTTTATAAAAAACAATACGGGGGCCAAAATGTAGAATGTCATTTCCACCGTGAGCGACCATGCCTGTGCAATCCCATCCAAATTATGGGCATCGCTAAATCCATGAAACAAGGAATAGGTTAATAAAGAGAATTGAAAATTTCCATAGTGCTTATCAAGATAATATAAGGTTAGAATCAACCAATATAGTGGTAGTATTCTTGCGCACCTAACTAAAAAATATTTACAATAAGCTGAAGCTGATTGTAGGGGTTTGTCTTCATAAGTATAAGCGATCAGAAACCCACTCAATACAAAAAACAAAGACACACCCACATGAAACTCATTGAATAATCGAATTACTTCAGGGTGAAGACTATCTCTCCAATATTTTCTATTGTGATAAATAAATACCAGGCAAACAGCAATAAAACGAACGCCAGTTAATGATTGAAATCTTGCCTTTGATGTATTAGTCATTAATAATTATATAAGAGTTTATTGCTCGCATCTATTTTAGCAAAAGTACTGTCTACAAAAATCCATTGCTGAAGATTCAATAATTTCTATTCCTGGAAATCGGAAAGAAGGTGCGGGATTAGGATCCACTACTTTTATTGCTTTGCCTCTCCGCATTGCAGATTCTAATACCATATTTGTAATGCCCACAGAATTAGAAGTACCCATGAAGATCACAGTGTCTGCTTCTTTAACCCAGTCTAAAGCAATCTCAGATTCATACAGTTCACTATAATATTCATCGAAGAGTAAAATATGGGGACGATAAGATTGTTCAAAATCTATTTGACCATTTTTACCGATATCAAATAATTCAAATAAACCCTGCACCAAGGGATCATTACTATTTGGTTTTGTAGACAAATCAGTATCTGCAGCCAATCCATTCACAGCATCCCAATTCGCTAATATCAAATCTTCACGATGCGTAACAGGAATCTTGCGTTTGTAATTAATATTACCATGAATCTCAATTAATCGTTTTGTATCATGACCAGCTTTGATATGCAGGTTATCTACATTCTGACTAACTACACGAATCTTATTAGCTGCAAGTATTTCATGAGTAGCATTGGGCAGAGCATCTTTACAACTCACAAAACGATGATAGTACCAACTCAGAAAATGGGCTGGGTCATCACAGAATTTTTCATAAGATGCCATGGCCGTAGGATTCTCATTCCACAATCCATTCTTTCCGCGAAAGGGTTGTATACCCGAATCAACAGAAATTCCGGCACCTGTTACAACAACTATTTTATTGTCCATTAATCTTTGCTGTATTTTAAAACATATCCAACTTTAAATTTCAAAGCTTCTATCGCGTTTGTGAGATATACCAATGGCGCATTCCAGTTGATCGCGATTTCATTGGAAGCATAAGAACAAGATTGATCTAAATAACAAGTTTCGGGTTCTTTAAATTGATACGTGCATTTGTCTTGCATCCCAGGATTTGGTCCACCCACTAATAAACCAGGTACTGGTGCTTCAATACCATCAGATACAGATTGACGATGGTGCGGATTCATAGATGATTTAGATCCTAATCCTGTTACAAAACAATAACCGGTTGCATTTCTTCCCAATATATAATCAACATTGGATAAAGCATAGTTGATATATTTTTTATCTCCCGTAATCAAATAAGCTTTCACCAATAGTATTCCTTGATTGGCTGCATTTGAATTACTACCCCAATTAAAATCTCTTGCAGTTTGTCCCATCACAGTTTGAAAAGCATTTACATCCACCTTACTGATATATTGATTGGCAATATTAATCACAGTATTTTTTAGTTGCTCAATTTGAGTAGAAGAAAAAGCAGGGATCGCATTACTTACATGCAACAAACTATAATAGCCCAATAGTCCCACATTACTCCAGGAAGGTAAACTGGTTTTATAATTCGTATTATATTTTTCGAAACTGGTTGCGTAAGCTTTTTCATTAGTAGTTACATACAATTCGGCAGAAGCCCAGATCCATTCATCAGTTACATTATTGTCTCCATAAGATCCAGTAGTAACAGCAGGTTTAAATGTTTGATTCATTTTATCTTGCTCATACAATTGGTTGGGATTGGCAAGCGACCATTGCCATGCTTTTTTAGAAGCACGCAAACAACTATCTGCTAAACCAGGATAATGTTTTTCAAAGCCTTTTAAAATTCTACTGGCCTGTGCAGTTACTGCAGCAAAGTCTAAACTTGCTGCCGTACTTTTTTGTACCATGTATCGGATTTCTTTAGTAACCCCAGGCATAACCATGCCATCAAAAACCGCATTGGTACATTTATGATACACACCCCCATCATTTGGATCTTGCATGGTAAGCATCCAGCGCAAATTATAAATGGCTTCGTTAAGCAGATCAGGAATGCCATTATTCGATTCAGGGATCTGTGTTTTTAGTTTTTCAAAATAAGCAGGGAAGTCTTCATACGCCGAAAATAAAGTGCCATTCGTAATCCCGGAGTTCACAATGTATTTATTATAATCACCAGCATCATACCAACCGCCAACCGAAGAAAGTACAAAACCTGCTGGCCTTTCTTTACTAGCAGCTGATGCGTGAACTTGTACTTGATTGTCTGGATGAAATCCTGTACGCTTCCATTGTCCTGCATATTTTTCTTCCAGCGGAATCGAAGAGCGTTGAAAATAATATCCTTTCAAAGAAGCAATCGCAGCAATTTTGATCGCATCATTGCTAATAGTAAATGGATAAGATTGTAGGGCACCAATTTTAATAATGTAGCTCCCATTTTTTTTAAGTCCAGAAAAATCTAAAATGCTCGTCTTGGTACTCGAATAGGCTGATTGTTTTTCTGCCCCTGCAGTACCAATAAAAAATGTGTCTTTCAAATTTTGAGATAACACATAAAATTTACTGGCGTTGGAAGAAGCAGTTAACACAGCGATCTTCGGTGCATTCGGATAAAAACCAAGTTGGTTCAATTGAATAGCAGATTGTGCTTTTCCCAAAAAAGGAAGGAGACAAAAAATGCTATATGAATAGATTGCTTTTAAATTTTTCAAAATTTGTAATTAATAGGGTTCTAAAATATTTTTGATCCTTAAAAGTTCATCATTCGTAAAAGAAGTATTAGCAAGACAGTTGATCGAGTCAGTTACTTGTGAGGGTTTACTTACACCAATCAACACAGTTGTGATCCGATCATCTTTTAAGATCCAGGAGAGGGCCATCTGTGCTAAATTCTGGCCGCGACTAATTGCGATTTCATTTAGCTTAATAACTTTTTCAATTTTCTCAGGTGTAATTGCATTCTCTTCCATGGCACCGTTACCACGATGTGAGGCAGCTCTTGAATCGGCTGGTATCCCTTTTAAATATTTATTCGTAAGTAGACCTTGCTCTAAAGGAGAAAAAGGAATACATCCTATGCCTTCTCTACCTAAAACATCCAGCAATCCGTTTTCAACCCATCGATCGAACATAGAATATCTAGGCTGATGGATCAGGCATTTAGTTCCAAGACCATTCAAAATTTTAATAGCAGCTTCTGTTTCAGTGGCACTATAACTTGAGATCCCCACATATAAAGCTTTCCCTTGACGAACAATCAGATCTAATGCACCCATGGTTTCTTCCAATGGCGTATTTGGATCCGGACGATGGTGATAATAAATATCTACATAATCAAGTCCCATTCGTTTTAAGCTTTGATCTAAACTAGCCACTAAGTATTTTTTTGAACCATGATCGCCATACGGACCTTCCCACATACCCCATCCTGCTTTGGTTGAGATCACCAGCTCATCGCGATATTTTTTAAAATCATCTTTAAAAATCTTACCAAAGGTTTCTTCGGCCGATCCTGCAGGCGGACCATAATTATTAGCCAGATCAAAATGTGTGATGCCACTATCGAAAGCCAGTTGTAAGATGGCTCTTGCATTTTCTAAACTATCGATTGCACCGAAATTATGCCATAAGCCCAGCGATAAAGCAGGAAGCATTAAACCACTTTTACCACATCGGCGATACGGCATGTTTTTATAACGGGAGGTATTTGCTTGGTAACTCATTTTATTTATCTAAATGTTAGTGTGATGATTTGATTAACCGGATATTCATTAATTCTTTAAATCCTTATAAATATTTTTTCTAAACTCATCTCCAAAATAAAATCCATAGGGATTACGGTTGGGCATAAAGCCAATTTGTGTCATGAACACAGCAACTAATTTTTGAGTTGGATTTACAAAGAAATGGGTTGCGTTAGCTCCGCTCCAGAAAAACTCTCCTTTAGCAGCATTGTCTCTCTTAGCAATTGCAGGATCTTTCAATACACAAAGTCCCAAACCAAAATCATAACCAGGCTCTAGATTCATACTACCTATTGCATCTACCACTAAGCCAGTAGCAGCATTGATATAACCGGACTTTTCTTTTGTTTTAGTCAGAAGATCATCTGTTACAGTAGTTGTCATTAAATCAACAGTAGCTGGTTTTAATATTCGAACACCATTTAAACTTCCCTTATTCAGCAACATTTCTGCGAATACCATATAATCATGGGTAGTGCTAAACAAACCATTAACCCCTGCAAAAAGTGAATTGTTATTGGGTTTAGGCTGACCCACTGCTCTTGTCAATGTTTTGTCCAGCTTGAAATCATACACCATCATTTCTCTTTTAGTCTGCAGTTCATTTAAGTTATATCCAGTATTTTTCATTCCTAATGGATCTAGAATATTTTCTTTTAAATAAACGTCTAAAGATTTTCCGGAAACAACTTCTATAATTCTTGCAGTCAGATCAACTGAAAAAGAGTAGGTAAATTTTGTACCTGGTTGGAACATTAATGGTAATGTTGCAATTTTTGTAACCCTTTCAGCTAGTGTTTTAATAGTAAGATCAAAGGCAGTTTTAAAGATCTCTTTGTCATATGCGATTGGAGATATTCCATGTGATAAACCACTGGTATGACTTAATAGTTGTTTAATAGTGATCGATGCATTGGCAGGATGCGTTCCACTTGCAGTTCCAATTTTTGGATCGTTCACAACCAGCAAATTTTTAAATTCAGGTAAATACTTTTCAATCGGATCATCCAATTTAATTTTGCCTGCTTCATACAATTTCATCAATCCAACAGTAACGATCGGCTTGGTCATACTTTGAATAAAATATTCTTCATTGCCCTGCATGGTATCTTTTGATTCAACATCTCGAAATCCATAAAAATGGTCAAACACAAGTGAGCCATTTTGATATACCGCGGCATGAACCCCTTTTAATCTTCCTGCTTTAATTTCTGTTTGTAAATAATTATCTAAATTATTGAAGGCTTTTGCCTGTGCTTCTATCTGATTACTATAGCTAAACAGAAGGGTAATTAAGGTTGCCAGAATAAAGTTGATTTTTTTCATATGGTAGCTTTTTGACTACTTGAATTTATTATAATTAAATTCAATAACCTTCAATAAATAATGAGTCCGCCTATCGCTCTAATTTAAAATTTGCATCCTTAGCCGGGCGCACTGCTGCGTTCGCTACTTTCCATCCTGTACGATACATCCAATCGGCCATCTTCTTTAACTTATCGTAATCTATATGCTGTGCATCATCTAAGGGCGTATGATAATCAGGATGTAATAAGGTTGTATACATGATCGATGGAATCCCCAAACGCGCATATGGCAGGTGATCACTTCTAAAAAACCATCCTTCCACATGTGCAGGCTTATCCCATAAAGTATCCAGTTTAAATTTCGGACCTTCTTCATTTGCTGATAATGCCATCGCAACTAATTCAGAAGAATTACGATGCGGCGCTTGCACACCCAGCAATGCAGCACTGTCGGGGTTGTTGCGGCCGATCATATCGCCATTCAATATAGCCACAATAGATTGCAACGGCACAGTAGGATGCGATGAATAATATCTTGATCCGAGTAATCCTCTTTCTTCTGCACCATGAATCACAAATAGCACAGAGCGTTTAGATGGATTTTTAATAAAAGCACGTGCATTAGCCATCATCGCCACATCAACACTGGCATTATCATCGGCACCATAGTACACGCTGTCTGTATTATTCGAATTACGAACCCCATGCGCATCCTGGTGACCACTGTACAATAAATATTCTGATGCCAAATTTTTGTCAGTGCCTTTGATCAATCCAACAATATTCACAGAAGGATAAGACTGATGTTCAATGATCAGGTTTACTTTAAGCGTCGCGCCGGCAGATTGCAAAAGTTGTTTAGAAGCAGCGTGTACCCATAACACAGGAACTTTAGTTTGAACAACTGCATTCGGACCGCCATCAATATCAAATGTTCCGCGATAATTATTTTCATTAGCATCGGTCCATGCATTTTCGGCCACATCATCATTAATAAAAATGATGGCTGCTGCCCCTTTTGCAATTAGTGCATTACCATATTTAGCCAATATGTTGCGGGGATAACGCCAAGTGGGTAGCGAAACATTTTGATTAATGCCAGCAGCGTTGGCTTCAATGGCCAGCACTTTACCCTTCACATCAAGATTCGTAATGTTCATGGTAGCTGCATTACCCAGGTAGAGAATGGGTGCATCAATTTGCACATTGGCCATTTGCGCCACAGTTACTTCTTTCCATAACGCTAGGGTTTGATTGTTGATGCTAATGTTACTATTATCGGAAATATGATTATGCCACATATTAAAGTATTGGAAATAAGTACCATCGTCTCCGGCAGGTAATAAACCAATAGTGCGATACAGTTCGCCTAACCACATGGAAGCTTTTAACTCATCGATGGTACCCGCAGAGCGGCCACGATAATGCGCATCGGCCAGAGCGTACAGATCTTTTTTTAGATCGGCTACTTTAATAACATTCAAAGCCGGTGGGGCAGAAGTTTTTTGCGCAGATTGGGCTTGCACGGTTTGTGCAATAATTAGGATTGATAAGGCGATCAGGGTTCTCTTCATTTTGCTTGATTGTATTGGCAAGATAGCTAATTCGTTGGATGGTAGCATTGATGTGATTTGTTTTTTATAATAGTTGAACTTTGCAAATGGATATTTATGATCTTTGATTTCTCTAATAAAAAATGATATGAAAAAGCTATTTTTAATTTTTAGTTTGTTTATCGCATTTTCCTGTTTTGGTCAGAAGACAAATAAGTATGCTGGATTATATAGTTATGGAGCGAATATAGAAAAGGAAAGAATTGGAAATATGATCATTTACCCGGAAACCGATTCAACTATTTTATTTTATTTAGATGCAAATCGTGGTGCACCATCTTACAATATGGGAATGTTATATGGATCAGTAAAAATTAAAAATAATGCTGGCATTTACTATTTCAAATTTGACCATGAAGCAAGAGGATGTAAATTATCATTTGCATTTTCTACAAATAAACTAACAATAAAAACTATTGAAAATAACGATGGTTGTTTGATGGGGAAGGGTGTTTATCCAGATGCTGTATTTAACAGGAAGTCGAATAAGCTAATCGAATATTTTGAGGATCCAGAGAGCCGTAAAGTTTATTTCAATCAAACAAAACCAAAAGATTACTATCATAATTAGTCTTTAATACCTTCACGATAACTATTTATACCATTATGAAATACAAGCAAATTATTTTAGCAGTTATATTAAGTATCAGCAGTTTTTATTGTTTTGCAGACAGCTATCCAAAAAATTATTCCATAGATATATTGCACTATGTGTTTGAACTAAAACTATCTGATAATACCGATGAAATAATTGGGAAAACCACAATTTCTGTTTTGATCAAAACCAATGATGTTACGCAAATAAGGCTCGATCTCATTAATCAAACAGAACAGCGATTACAAAAAGGAATGATCGTTGTGTCTGTTAGTTACAATGAAACAAATGTAAATTTTACGCACATAAATGATGCGCTCATAATTCAATTACCGAGTGCTGCTACCAAAGAGGCTATCGTGAAATTTGTAATAAATTATCACGGAGTTCCGGCGGGTGGATTAAAAATTGGACCCACCAAATATGGCGATCGAAGTTTTTTTAATGAGAACTGGCCCAACAATGCTAGACATTGGTTACCTACTATTGACCATCCTTATGATAAAGCTACAAGTGAGTTTATTGTAACGGCTCCTGCTAAATATAAAGTGGTTTCAAACGGACTTTTACTGGAAGAATCCTCGATCGACAAAGAAAACAAACTAACTCATTGGAAACAATCCGTACCTGTTTCAAGCTGGTTATTCGTTTTAGGCGTAGCAGAATTTGCAGTACAGCAGGTAGGAAAATTCAATGGTAAGGAAATTCAAACCTGGGTATATCCGAAAGACAGAGAAAATGGATTTGCAGATTTTGCACAGCCCACCAAGCAGGTGTTAGAATTCTATTCAGATTATGTGGGACCCTATGCCTATGAAAAATTAGCGAACATACAATCGCCCAGTGTTAGCGGTGGAATGGAAACATCTTCAGCAATATTTTATGCAGAAAACCTGGTGAATGGAAAAGCTGATACCAGACTCAGAAATGTAGTGATCCACGAAATAGCGCATCAATGGTTTGGAAATGCAGTTACAGAAAGTAGCTGGGATGACGCCTGGTTAAGCGAAGGCTTTGCTACATTTTTCACCCTGCTATTTCAAGAGAATGCATATGGCTATGAAGAATTTGTAACTGGATTAAAGAATGCCAGAAAATCGGTCTATAGCTATGCAAAAAAGGATTCAACTTTTAGCATCATTGCTGAACGTTCAGCCGAAATAGGCCCAGTAACAAGTGGCATCACTTATCAAAAAGGAGCTTGGACACTACATATGTTGCGAGAAAAAATCGGCCATGATAATTTTAGAAAAGGAATTCAAGCCTACTACACAAAATACTTTAATGCCAATGCCACAACTAGCAATTTTAAAGAAGAAATGGAAAGGGTCTCTAAACAAGACTTAACCAGTTTCTTTAATCAATGGTTATACAAGGCCGATAATTTAAAACTTTCTGCACATTGGGATTATGATGCTGATTCCAAAAAAATAAACCTAAGCCTGAAGCAAACACAATTTGGTTCATTGGTATTTGATTTTCCAATTGAAGTAGAGATCTTTAATAGCGATACAAATAGTTCAGAAATCTTACGGTTTCAAGTGAACACAAAAGATGCAAAAATTTCTATTCCCTATAATAAAATACCTACAGCCGTTAAACTAGATCCCAGAACCATTTTACTAGCTGAAATAGAAATGAAATAAAAACGCTTGGTACAATTGGAATTAATTATTTATGCTGTTTAAATAACCACTCCAACATCAAGGCATCGCTATAGGCACCGAGCCATGAGAAATGTCCATTAGCTGGATACTGGGTAAATCCAGGATGGGCTCCGGCTTTTGTTAGAGCCTCCAGCATGTCTAAAGAATATTTAGGATTCACGGAAGGATCTTCTGCTCCGTGATAGATCCAGATCGGAATATGTGCAATTGTTTTTACTCTTGCAGTATCCCCTGCACCACAAACAGGAACGGCTGCTGCAAACAAATTGGGGTTTCTTTCAATAGCATCATAGGTACCGAAGCCGCCCATGGAGAGACCCGTGATATAGATGCGATTGGTATCAATTGGTAAATTTTTGATGGACTGATGAATCAAGCCCATCAAAAGTTCCATTGGTTTAGATGCTGTTGGTTCGAGGGTCATAGTAGCCCTTGAAAAATTAGACCATTGCTTTTTTTCAGGACATTGTGGTGCAATCACAAAAGCTGGATGCAGCATCATATTCTGATCAGAAGCAAAATTCATTACACCCCATTTCAATTGCGCTTCATTATCGCTGCCACGTTCGCCCGAACCATGCAAAAAAATAACCAGTGGATATTTTCTTAAATTATCTGCATCAGGAAACAATTGGCGGTAATTTAATGTGTCGCCATTTTCAATATATTTATTATTACTGAACCGAGATGAGTACTGTGAAAAACCAAACTGTGTGGAACAAAGAATCAATGTCAAACAGAAAGCAATTAATTTGAAGTATTTCATTTTTCGTTTTATTAATTAAATGGAATATACCAAAATCATTAATATGATTTATATCATTCATATACTTTATTTCAAAAACAGAAAACTATACTATAATCCAGCTGTTTTTCAGCAATCTATATCACTTATTTATCAATAATAAAGAAAGTCTCGTAGCAGGAATAAAACCTAAAATCCTGATTTACAATAATATATAGCAATAATTTATTTTTTTTACAATTTTCGTTAAACAAACTTTTAAAAAAATTGATTGTCTAGGAAAATAAAACTGTTATATGAATCAAACACTTTTAAATGTGCAAGTAATTGCCAGTGACAACTATGTTGCGTTTACATTCTTTATTGGATGTATGGCCATGATGGCCGCATCTGTGTTCTTCTTCTTTGAAATCCAAAACACTTCAGCTAAATGGAGAACATCAGTTTTGGTTTCTGGATTAATCACATTTATTGCTGCTGTACACTATTATTACATGCGCGGCTACAACTTGGAAACAGGTGAATCACCAACATTTTTTCGCTATGTAGATTGGACTTTAACGGTACCTCTAATGTGTGTTGAATTTTATTTAATTACCAAAAAGGCAGGTGCTAAGAGTGGACTATTATGGAAATTAATATTCGCTGCTCTAGTGATGTTAGTTACTGGTTACTTAGGAGAAACTGTAAACAGAGAAAAAAGTGTTCTATGGGGAGTTATTAGCGGTCTAGCTTACTTCTACATCGTTTACTTAGTATGGTTTGGCGAAGTATCAAAACTTGCTAAAGATGCAGGCGATGCAGTTGCAAAAGCAACTAAAACTTTGGCTTGGTTCGTGTTGGTTGGTTGGGCAATTTATCCATTGGGTTACATTTTAGGTACTCCAGGTGGATTATTTGGTCTGCAATTAGTAAGTGATCCAGCAGCAGCTAGTCATGCAATGGATATTGTTTATAACATCGGTGATGCTGTAAATAAAATCGGTTTTGGATTAGTAATTTATGCTCTTTCACGTAAAGAAGCTGCATAACTACAACTGAATTAATTTTTTAAAGCATGCTTTGTATTTTAATATGCAAAGCATGCTTTTTCATTATGTAATATTTGATTACACGTGGCAAAAGAAAATGTTGATATAATCATTTGTGGTGGTGGATGTTCTTCGATGCTGCTTCTATTTAATTTACAACGTTATCCAAAATTTAAGACACTAAAAATATTAGTCATTGAAAAAGAAATCCAGAATCAACAAAAAACATGGTGCTTCTGGCATAAAGGCAATCATCCACTTCAACATCTAATTACCAGTTCTTGGAATAATATTCGATTCGCAGCAGAGCATTTCATAACTACACAAGAAATCCAGCCTTATATATACTCTTCCATAAAAGGAGAAGATTTTTATCACTACTTTGTAAATCAGTTTATTCCTCAATTCCCTAATATTAAGATTATTAGAGATGAGGTTCTAAGCATTGAAAAAACTTCAACACATTTATCTAAAGTGATTTGTAAGCATCATGCTTATATTTCATCTACAGTATATAGTAGTATCATAGAAAACAAATTTCACGAGGCTCCTATATTTTTATGGCAACATTTTAAGGGATGGCATATAAAAACAGAGGAGAATATATTTGATGAAAATATAATGACGATAATGGATTTTAGTAACTGTTTACCAAATTCATTTGACTTTGTTTATATTTTACCGTACTCAAGCAATGAGGCGCTAATTGAGGTTACAGCATTTTCATCAGAAACATGGGACGATAGTGTTTATTTGAAACAGTTAAATAAATATATCTCCAATAAATTGAATGGGGCTAAGTATCAAATAGAAACAAATGAACAGGGGAGAATTCCCATGGCTTATTATAATCATACTGCATTAGGAAAGGCAGGTGAAATTTTAATCGGGAGCGCTGCAGGAAAAATAAAAGCTTCATCTGGATATGGATTTGAAAAAATGCAAATCGATGCTGCAAGATTAGCTAGCAATTACTTTACACCTAAGCTATCAAAACAATCAGGCCCAAAAAGGTTTAAATTCTATGACAAACTCTTATTAAAAATAATTCTAGAAAAGCCAGAAGAAGCGGTAAGCATATTCGGGAAGTTGTTTAAAAAAATACCCATCCCGATGGTTCTAAAATTCTTATATGAGGAAACAAATCTTTATGAAGAAGCTTTAATATTCAAAAAACTACCTGCGATTCCTTTTTTAAAACAAATTTTTAAATAAAATGAAATCTTCAATTACTTATTTAATATTTCTTTTAATAACTGGGTTGCTCTTAAAATTGATAGTATTTCTATTTCCCCAAAAGCAATTCATCATTGAAATTTTAATACTTCTTTTAGGGGTTATTTTTACTGGCATTCCTCATGGAGCCATTGATCACCTTGTAGCAAAAAAAACATCTGAAACAAGAAAGGAAAAGTTTATCCTTTTACATTTTCTTTATCGCTATACGCTTATCATGTTAATATATGGATGCGTTTGGTGGTTGTTTCCAGGATTAGGTTTATGCTTATTTATATTTTTAACAGCATTTCATTTCGGAGCAACTGATATGCATTATTTCAGAAAAAAAAATACCATTCTCAGTTTTTTTTATGGCATCACCCTAACAGCTTGGCTATTGTTACCCCATCAAGCAGATTTACTAAATTGGTTACATTTGATCATCCCCCAAAAAGACCCTGTTTTTGTTATTCTATATTTTCTTTTTAAGATCCCAACAATCATTTTTATTTTATTGATAGGTCTGATTTCTTTTCCAGAAAGAAGTAAAAGAATAGATTGGGTATTATTTATGCTACTGCTTATTCTTACTAATAAATTAGGATTGATAGGGGGCTTTGCATTTTATTTTTCAGGATGGCATGGCTATCAAGCATTTAATGATATCAAAAATTATATCAACTCAGGAAATACTTTTGTTCAGTTATGGAAAAAAGCTATTCCATTTACTTTACTTTCCATGATTGGTTTGATAGTTGTTTATGCAATAACGCCTGATTCAGTCTGGCAAAATTTTGGGGCACCCGCTTTTATTATCTTGATTAGTTTATTGACTCTACCTCATATGCAAGTGATGCAAAATATTTATAACAAAGAATATATCCAGGAGTCTCAGGGTTCTTGATGATGTAGTGAAGTTTCAGAATATAAAGGACTCTGTAAATGAAATTGCTTACAAACTTGGTTTCGAATATGCTCAATATTTCAGTAAACTATTCAAGTCAAAAACCGGAATGACACCAATCGAATATCGAAACATGAATTAAAAAGCAATTATACCTCTGCCCTATTCTCAGAAAAAACGGTTTTGATTTGCCTTATTACTTGCACTCATCAAAACAATTCAGAAGTACAGATGTTGTATTGACAATTGTAGTATGAACCAGCAAGACCTTGATCGAATCATAGAAATGGCATGGGAGGATCGAACTCCATTTGAAGCCATCAAGTTTCAATTTGAAATTACAGAAGCCGAGACTATCGCCATTATGCGCAAGGAACTGAAGCGAAGCAGTTTTAATTTATGGAGAAAAAGGGTGAATAGTGGCATCAGCCAAAAACACGAACAAAAGCGTAATCCTGGAATGAATCGGTTCAAATGTTCTTTACAGAGAAATATATCGATGAATAAGATTAGCAAAAGATAAATTAATTACTCTTTATATAATCGATCTGGTATTCCAATATTTATGTAGATTTTTAAAGCCTTGCCTGTTTAATAAGTTCCGTTTTTTATGAGTTTTGATATCTAAAAAATAAAAACCACTCTAGATGAAAAGAAAGGGTTTTATATTAGATCATCTTGAAAAACCGGTTCCTTTACATTCCTTACATTGTCCTAGATTTTGTCCATCGCCATTATAATTACAATCTGGGCAGTTTTTCCACCCACCATTACAGCTACTTACATAACACTTTTTAAACTCAGGATCTTGCCCATAGGGATGTCTTCCATAAATCACACCTGCACCATGGCAATCATCACACATTATCTTTCCGGGTCTTGTTTCATTTTCGTCTTTCCATCCAGCATATTTATCTTTCCAATAATGCACTCTAAAAGATTTCATGCAAGATTTACATTTTCCTGTTCCATTACAATAACTGCAGCTACGTTGTTGTTGAGATTGGCTAGGTTGATAGTCATTTGAAGAATTTTGCGACTGGCTGCTATTATTATTTGAGGAAGTGTTATTATTATTATCAACCACATCGCTTTCACCCTGATCTTTCTTAAGCGCATTTTGCAATCTCAATAAAATGCCAAAATTTAACCACATATTTACTTTTGGACTCTCTAAAAGGTTTTTAAGCTTGGGTGTGGCATACAGATCAGCAATTATTTTATTTGCTTCAACATCATATAAATTCGGATTGTTTTTAAATTTATCGAATAGTTGTATGGTGCTTTTAAAATCAGTTTGTTTTGATAAAAAGAAATCTTTATCAAATCTTGTATCCTTACTTATTTCATCGAATCCGATTGTTAAGTATTTTTTTAAATCTTCATTTCCATATTCATCTTTATAAGACCAGCTAAGAATCTTCCCATTGTTTTGATCAAACCAAATTTCAGTACCACGGGCTTTATCTAATGGTCGCTCCATATTCTGTAAGTAAGGCCCAGAAATTAAATACTCTTCGCCTTGAGGAGTATGAGATTTAGTAAAATAATCTTTTACTAAGCCTTTGGGATATCCATTATCATATTCTACTTCCCGATAATAAACAGATGAATCTAAAGAAACTTCTTTGGTAAAAGCAGAGTCGAGGTATTCAGTCCATTTACCATGTTTCTTACCGTCGCGATATTGATTTTCTTTACACGATAGTATACTAGCTATAGTTATAAATAATAAAAACAGAATTACCAGTTTTTGTGATGTTAATTTTTTTCTCATTGCGAAAGTTTTATAGATCAATTTCTTATTTCTTCTTCCCACCAAACAATCCGAATAACAAACCAAGAACCGATCCACCAATCTTTCTTTCAAGTCCAGTCTTGGTTGTTGGAATACCAGTTTCACGAGCAAACTTTTGTTTTGCAGCTGTAACACCCAATGCTCGCTTCCACGAGAATGAGAATCCGTATTTAGACATGGTAATCGTTTATTGTAATTTAATCATTTTTAGTAGGATTCATAGAATGTTCATTCAGGATGGGCCATTCCAAAATTAACGATATAAAAATCATATTTGAATCAACAAATACCGCAGTAGTTGTGATGGATTTTCCAGTTTGTCTAAAAACATGTTCCATATATTTAAACAAGAATGACGATTTGAAAGTACATTTCGACGAGATAATTATTATTCACAAAAAAATATAGATTTTTCAATATTTTACTTATTTTAAATAAGTAAATATCTTAATCTATTGCAATTCTAACGCATTAGCTCTATTTACAATTCTTGTAATCACAATCATTCTTCAGTCTCTTATTTTAATAATTGAAATAGACCATAATCTATTTCTAAACACACATATTATGACAGAAATTGAAATTTTAAACAATAGTCAACTAGGCTTTATTCAAAATGCAATTTATACAGTTGCAGTTGTGATAATGACTTTTATTTCATTCAGACTTGCAAGAGTTGTAAATGAAAAAAATGGAAATATTCTTGCTAAATCTTTAGTGACCCTTTATGGTATTATGGTTACTTTTTTTTCAATACAAGTTGGCGCTTACTTGTCATTCTTTCAAAAAGGATTATCCTATAATTTAGCAGAACTTAAGGCTACTGGAGTTAAATTATCTGCAGGTTCAGAAGATACTATTAGTAGATATGCAATTAATTTAAAAGATGGCTTTCCTAAACTAACTCCTGAATTACCAAATATCATTTTATGTACAGTTGTATTATTAATTATTATTGGTACAACTTGGATTAAAACACAACCTAATAAAGCATAAATCAACAAAAACTATGAACAAAATATTATTAAGCATTCTTGTATCAGCATCATTGATAGCTTGTACAAACCAA
>CAIJLK010000037.1 GCA_903821465.1 uncultured Bacteroidota bacterium
AACCAATCGTTATCCCCGTTGGTGGAAAGAGTACCCCTCCCAACCTCTAGGAAGGGCGGGGGAAAAGTCCTTCAAGCGGTAGCATGAGTTATGGTCAATAAATGGCAACGCTTAGTTCGTACATTACGGAAGTCCGTAGGTTACTGCATGATGCTAATGGGAATTTTTATAGCGATTCGCAGTTAACCGATTACATCAACTCTGCCAGAGAAAGAGCTGTCAGAGATACAGGATGCTTGCGTGAAATTGTTGTCACGCAAACACCTTGCCAAGTCGCACCTTCAGCAACCATAAATAATACAACTCCAGCAAACCCCACTGCTTGGGTAGCCAATACTGCTGTTACTTTAAACAGTTTTGTATTTTCAAATATTTTTATTTATCAATACACTACTGCTGGAATATCAGGATCTACAGCACCAGCTTATCCATCCAACGGTACAAATAATTACACTAATTACCCGCCTACTACTTCTTTTGCAGATGGCACAGCTCAATTAACTTATGTTGGAAATTGTGAAAATGTAAGTTATGCAGCTTTAACTCAATTGATGGGATCAAGCCCATTATCGCCATCTAGTGGCAACACAGTATTGGACATCATCAATATCAACTTGTATTGGGGCAATACTCGTGTACCGTTAGATTATTTGGCATGGTCAGACTTTAATGCTCGTTTGCGCTTTTGGCAAAACTACATTGGCAGACCTTTAGCTTTTAGTATTTATGGTCAAGGACAAATTTATTTAGGACCAGTACCCGATCAAACTTATCAAATTGAGATTGATTGCGTAGTCTTGCCTAATCCATTGTCATTAAACACCCCAACGGTAACGGATGTGATTAACGACCCGTATTCCACAATGGTAAAGTTTTATGCAGCTTATTTAGCTAAATATTACGAGCAGAGCTACGGTGAAGCTGAAATTTATAAGCAAGAGTACAACAAACAAGGTGCTTCAGTGCTTAATTCAGTATTTACCCGTAGAATACCTAGCGTTTATAGTAGCCCAATGTAATTATGGCTGCTGCCGAACAAAAAAAATCGTATCAGGTCATTAAGCAATTTAAAGGGCTTAATACCAAAGCTAATCGTACAGCCATTGATGAAGCTGAGTTTTCTTGGTTAGAAAACGCACAGCCAATTGGTTTTGGCAACATTAAAATTATTCCAAATAGTTCGGCAGTTCAAAATGCCTCCAATGTAGCAGTTACTTTTTCAAGCGATGTTGTTTATCTGACATCTTGCAATATTGATGTTACAGACTATGTAGTAGCCTTTTTGACCGATGGCAGCGCTGAATATTACAACATTGCTACTAAAGTTAAGGGTACGGTGGCTGCTGCGGGTACTTTTTCTAGCTCCGTTGTTTCTAATCAATATCCAATCAATACCACTCAGTGGTACAACGACAGGATGCTTATTCTTGACCCAGCCAAAGGATACTTTTCTTGGGATGGAAAAAATGTAATTAGCATTGGATCAGTTGGAACAATTGGCATTACCAATTCGGGTTCGGCATACACAACTGCCCCAACGGTTGTAATTTCTGGATATGACCAAACAGGAGGTACTCAAGCCAATGCTACTTCTAGTCTAGTTAGCGGTGGCAATACAGTAGGTTTTGTTTCTTTAGTAAATGGCGGATCAGGTTACACCAACGGGGCTAATTTAACTGTTACTTTTAGCGGTGGTGGCGGTACTGGAGCTAGTGCGGTAGCGGGAATTACCACTTTTGCTACAGGTACGGTATCTGTCAATGTAGTTTCAGGTGGATCTGGCTATACCAATGCTGCCAATATTGGGGTAACAATTTCAGGTGGCGGTGGCACTGGCGCTGCGGGAAAACCAATTGTTTTAGGAAACGCTGTTACTCAAGTAATATTGACTAACAACGGTACGGGATATACCAACTCTGCCAACATTACGGCAACAATTACTGGCGGAGGGGGAACGGGAGCTGTTTTAGAAGCCATTGTAAATACCCAACAAAATGTGGGTATAGCGAGTTTTTCAGGGCGTGTTTGGATTGCGCAAGGGCGAACTATCTACTACAGCGCTGCGGGGTCGTATAGCGACTTTACAAGCGTTTCTGCGGGGTCGGTAACATTAACGGATTCGACATTACATGGCAACATTAAGCAACTTCTTTCTGCTAATAACTTTTTGTATATTTTTGGCGATGATTCCATCAATGTTTTTTCGGATGTTAGGGTTACTACTAGCGGTTCTACTTTATTTACTAATACCAATGTGAGCGCATCTGTAGGGACTAAGTTAGCGTATGCTATCTTTCCTTACTTTAGGTCGGTGTTGTTTATGAACAATTACGGCATTTATGCTTTAGTGGGTTCAACAACAAGCAAAATATCTGATCCGCTTGACGGAATGTTCCCCAATATTGACTTTGCTACAGAAGAAGTAACTGCTGGACAAGTGCTTTTAAACAACATTTTGTGCGCTGCGTTTAATTTTAGATATTACGATTCCATATTTACGCAAAGTTATCGGTACATTCAAGTAGTATTTTTTGAAAAAAAATGGTTTATTACTAGCCAAGGCAACGATCTTCAATACACCACTTCTGTACCCGTAAGCGGAATTATCACCATGTACGGAACAAGAGGTCGTGATTTGTACAGGTTATATTCAGATTTAACATCTAACATTACCAGCCGTATTCAGACTGCTTTGATGTCAATGAGTGATCCAATTCGCACTAAACAAGCTCTTAAATTTGGGGTTGAAGCATCAGAAGCTGCGGGCAATAAAATTGTTGTTACGGTAGATTCAGAATATGGATCTAGCCCACCTTATGTGATGATTGACCAAGCTACATGGATAAATAATTATGGAACAATCATTCCTTGGATAAATAATAGTTTGACTACTATTGCTTGGATTTACACACAGGGATATTATTTGTATAAATCAGATGCACAACAATGGGGTAAATACTTAGGATTAACAGTTACATCTGAAGCGCCAGCATTTGTTTACAACACCTTTGAATTTGAACAAGAATTAAGGGTAAGGTTCTAAATGATTAATTTTGACAAAAATTTGAGGCATATATTATGAGCGTAAGCGCACCTTTTACTCCAATGGGTAATACAATTATTTTTACGGCTACTAATCCCGCACCATCTCCAATACAAGCTACTTGCTCCACTTTGGGCGGAAATCAATATCGAATTATTAATACAGGTAATGTTACCGTATTTATGGGATATGGCGGAAATGCAACTTATGCTACCGCAGGAGCTGTTACCCCAACTGGATCAATTGCCAATGTGTTGCCATTGTTGCCAGGAACAGATGAAATAATTACTTTTTTACCTAACGCTTACTTTACTGGAAATACTGCAAGTGGTAGCGCAGTAATTTACATTACTCCTGGTGATGGTTGTTAATCATGTTAAAAACAATTTCTTCTCTTACAAACGCAAACAATGTTAGCGGTTTAGGAACAATAGCCGTACAAAATGCCAATGCCGTAGCTATTACTGGTGGAACTGTCTATAACTTAACTGGTTTGACTACTTCAGTAGACGCTACTATTCATGGTATTACTGTAGGTTTAGGCAATAGTAGTGTAACGACTAACACAGTCGTAGGTTATCAAGCTGGTTATTCAAATACAACTGGCGCTTCAAATCAATTTTTTGGGTATCAATCAGGCTTTGGTGTAACAACAGGTTCATACAATGTCATCGTTGGCGCTTACCAAGGTTCTGCTGCACCTATCTCTGCTACTGGTTCTAACTATGTTGTATTAAGTGATGGTTCAGCCAATGTCAGAGGTGTATTTGATTCTACTGGTAATTTTATTGTTGGAGGCACTTCTGCGCCAACTGCGGCAGCAAATCGTGGGACTATCACAATCAATGGTTCAGTTGGGTCACTTCTTAGTTTAACTGTTGGCGGGGCAAACAAATCATATATCTATTGTGATGGCACAAATTTAGACATTAATAACCAAGCCAACGGTTATATGACATTAGAAACAAATGCTATTGAGCGTATGCGTATTAGCGCTGCTGGCGGCGTTTCTATTGGTAACATTACAGACCCTGGGGCTACTAATTTAAATGTTACAGGAACAATAGTAAGCGCTAAAACTTTAAACACAGGTGGGTACATTGTAGCTACTTTGCCTACAGGTGTAACAGGCGCTAGAGCGTATGTTACTAATGCTTTAGCACCTACTTTTGGTGCAACCGTTGTAACTGGCGGCGCCGTAACAGTCCCCGTTTTTTATAATGGTTCTGCTTGGATAGTTGGATAATAATATGACAACATTAATGCCAAAAATTGATTTTAAAAATGGCGGCGTTACCCCAAATGGTCTTACTTCAATAGCGCTATCTTTAAAACCTTCAGGTGCAGTAGCAAACAATGGTAGTTTCTTTTTCTTAATGAGGTAATTATGACAGTTCCATATACATTTGCCACTGCAACTACACCAATTGCTTTATCAGAATTGGATGCTAATTTTGCATCTGTTGGTAACTCTGCAAACATTTCTTATAATGAAGGAGGTACAAGTGCTGTTACTCGCACAGTTACCTCCAAGCTCCAAGAATATGTTTCTGTATTAGATTTTGGGGCAGTAGGTGATGGTACAACTGATGATACTTCAGCTATTCAAAATGCTATTAACGCTGTTAATTCTGCTGGTGGTGGCACTTTGTTATTTGGCTCAGGGTTAACTTATTTAGTAACCACATTAACTCCTAAAGCTAGTGTTTACATTGACTTAAACAATTCTACTTTATACGAAAAAAATAGCAGCTCTAACCCAATATTTTATGATGGAAGAACTACAGGTTCTTTTTTAATTGGATTTGGTGTTTCAAATGGAACATTAAATCTTAATGGTTTAAACAATAAATCTTCAAATTCAAGTGGTTCTGGTATTTGGCTTACAAATTGGAAACAATTAGTATTTGAAAATTTAACTGTTATCAATGCAAACAGAGTTGTTTTTAATTTTTATGGATGCGGCAACGTAACTTTTAATAATATCTATTGCACAGATTGCGGGATTTCTAGCAGCGCATACCAAGCATATATTGGATATTTTGCTAGAAGTGCTGATGGAAATAATTGTCAGTTTATAGATATTAACAATTTTGTTGTTTCTAATTGCTATGGTTTTGGTTTTAATTTTTATCAAACAATTAACTTTACAGCAAATAATGTTTTGTTTAATAGTTTGACATACCCAACTTCAATAGCAATTACTTGCACACAAGCAGCTTACGGCGTGTTAAATAATGTTACTTGTACTAATGTTGGAAATTCAGGTACTGGCGATTCAATTGAAGTAAATGCTTCTACAGACATTCAATTTAATAATACTGTTGTAAACAGTCCAGGCAGATACGCTGTTTTAACTGGTGATAACACTACAGGTATTTACAATCAGCGCATTTCTTTTAAAAATCTTGTAACTACCAATACGGGTGGTTCTTACTCATTGGCATTAGCTTATGTTCAATATTGTACATTTGATGGTTTAAATTGTGACAAAGGACTATCTGATAACAATTCAATAACAGGTGATTGTGAAAATACAATATTAAATTCCACTTTTAATATCGCTATAACTGGGTATTTTACCTATTACAATAAGTTTAGTTTATCAAGAGTTAATTTTACTAATGTTTATGTTAATAATTGGAATGGAAATGTAGGAATATTATCTAATTCAAAATCAGGGTTAGAACAATATTCTTTTTCTATGGCAAATAGTGCAACTTCAGCTATTGATATTTCTGTATTGATTAATTTTGGTTTAAAAGGGTTTGCTGCTGGAAAATTAAAAGTTAATTCTTCTTATAACGCAAATCAAGCTTCTTATCAAGAATGTGCTTTTTTAGGAAGTTCAAATTTAACTGATTTTAATTTAAGTTCTGTTACAACTGTTTCTACAGCAATACCTAGAGTAGTAACAATTTCAACTGTCCCCGCTTCAGGTCAAATATTATTAACTAATAGTACAGGCGTTGCTTTAAATGTTAATTGGACTGTAGAGTTATCAGGAGCATCGTCTTAATATGATTAACGGAATCTTATTTGCGCTATTTGTATTCCTTCAATGTGGGGACTTTTTTACTACCTATACCATTATTAAGTCAGGTAAAGGACATGAGGCTAACCCTGTCCTTGCATGGGTATTTGGCAAGATTGGCTATGTACAAGGATTATGTATCATTAAAGCATTAGCTATTGCAATAGTATTCTTTTTAATGTCTTATTGGTATGCCCTTGCAGCTTTAGACATCTTGTATGCCTGGGTAATTTACAACAATTATAAAGTATTAAAATAATCCTATGTCAGACCAACTAGAAACCAGAGTAGTACGTCTTGAGATTTAAACAATGGACTTTCAATTTCTTCTTAATATTGCTCTTTCTATTATTGGAACTATCTCTGGATGGCTATTTAAAATCTTATGGGATGCCATTGTTGATCTTAGAAAAGCAGATGATGCTTTAATTGATAAGGTTGCTAAAATTGAAATTATGGTTGCGGGAAGTTATGTTACTAGAGATGAATTTCAAAAAACAGTTACCGCTATGTTTGCTAAATTAGACAGAATTGAAGATAAAATTGGTCAAAAGGCTGATAGATGAACATGGATACGCTCTCCATCGTGAAATATGGCGATAAAGATTCGCTAGGAGAGTTTTTGTTTGAAAATGGCACTCAACACAAGCTATTCCAAGATACATTTATGGATAAAGGCATTTCAGTGCCCATTTATCCTATAACAGATGCTAATACAGACAATTTAGATGACTGGTTACTTGCCCATCAGGTCGAGCATCAGGCTTTTTCATCTCTTTTAGGATTAAATAACCCGTTCAATATGTTGGATGTGGACTTTAATAACGAAACAGATTTTTACGATTGGATTGCTTCTCATTTGTACATTCATCAGCAAATTGCTGCTGCCCTTAACCTTTCATAGGCAAATATGGATAACGCTTCCCCCTCCCCAAAAAAAATGGAAAATCCAGCTTTAGCTACGCAACCTATTAACCAGGATGTGCTGGATTTAGTTGCAAACAAAGGCAAACCTAAAAATCCTTCTCTTTCTGATCCAAAGGTTCAAGAATCTATTGCCAAGCTAAAAGAGATTATTCAGAGAAACAATATTGATCCTCAAATCATTATTCGTGGTGGTCAGATGGCAGACAAGGCTTTGTTAGACCGTAATTTGTATCCAATGTTAGTAGAAATGGCAGTTAAAGAGGGTTTGATCTCTCCAGATAAAGTGCAGCAAGGGTTTGATCCCAAGCTCATAGCGGGAGCTTCTACTGCTGGAAAACTAGCTCAGATGATTGTGGATGGCGCATGAAAACCTTTCAGTTAACTGATGATCGCTTTGATGAGTTCTTTGAGCTGATTGAATCTATGATCTCGGAATCTGAATTTAATGAAATTCGTGCAGATAAACGACAAATTAAACTAATGACACTTATTCCTAAAGGAGTTGTCTATTTAGCTGAAAGTGATGGAAAATTGATTGGTTTCATAGCGGGGATGGTGCAACGGTACTTCTTTAGCTTAAAAGAACGAGTAACCGATATGGGGTTCTA
>CAIJLK010000038.1 GCA_903821465.1 uncultured Bacteroidota bacterium
CCACAACCCCCAACGCCTCCCCAGCACAACACCAGTTTTATAATTTTTGGTGCCCACACCCCAATATCCCAGCCAAAATCCTGATCGAAAAAATGAAATTAAAATCAACTTACTTTTCTTCTCTCAGATAAAACAACCTCATACATTTAGCCTAGGATCAAGCGGAAATGCTTTTTCCGAATTCCAGCATCAGCTTACAAAAGATATTGCTGCAGATTTTTTTCATCCTCCAAGTATTGCCTAGATTTCTCAATCAATATTTATCCTCTTTTAATCATTTATTCAAATTCTAGGCATGAAAAAATATTTCATTGCTGCCATCTTGTTGATGGTGGTTTCAAGTTCGTATGCATGCAGCATTTGCGGCTGTGGTGGTGGCAATTTATATATGGGTTTATTCCCAAATTTTAAATCTAAGTTTTTTGGGATCAGACATAATTATAGCGAATACCATACTTCCCTTTTAAATAGTCCAGATCAATTTAGTCATAACTTTTACAATACAGTTGAAGTATGGTCAGGATTCAATATTGGCAAGCGTTGGCAGGTATTGGCCTTTCTACCCTATCATTACAATATTCAGAATGATGATGATATGGGAAGAACAAAAAAAACAGGCTTAGGTGATATCACATTATTAGCCAATTACAAGCTTTTTTCTACACCATTATCATCTCATGTTCCTGGAAACATTTCTCATGAATTATGGATTGGTGGTGGCTTTAAACTTCCAACTGGTGCATTCAAAGTAAATGTCAATGATAGTACAACAACATTAGCGGACATCAATAGCCAGATAGGTACTGGAAGTCTAGATCTTTTCTTGAATGCAAGACACACAGTGGAAGTCAACAATTTCGGTATCAATACATCTTTGAATTATAAAATTGCATTGGCTAATAACCAGGGATACAAATACGGAAATAAAATAACAGTAAATAGTATTGCCTATTATAAATTCAATAGCAAATCTACCACGATCATGCCAAATGTTGGTTTATCGTACGAAAATATTGAAGGCAATAGTTTAAACGGAAATAAAATCATACTGAGCGATGGATTAAATACCGGTTCTTATCATACGGGAGGATATGAATTGGCATTAATTGGTGGACTAGAATTTAACTTCAATAAAATTAGTATTGGAGGTAATATTCAAAGTCCACTTGCGCAAGAATTTGCAAAAGGTCAGACTACACTAAATATTAAAGGCATGATACATGTAACCTTAGCGCTATAAGATCTGTGGGTATATTTTTCTGATTCCAATGCTGATGTATAGAAAGTGCTGCTCCCATCGCCGATGCTTGTGGGATGGAAGCGGCATATACTTCTTTGTCTTTATAATATTCCGATAACAAATGCATGTAAATGCTGTTTTGACTAAATCCGCCATCAACAAATATTTTCTTTACTTGCGAGCCATTTAATACAAGATCTGTGCTCTTCACTTGCTGAACAATGATATCTGCCATCAACTGATGATAGGCAGATTCATATGTTTGTGTTTCCTGATCAGTCAAAATATTTGCATCATATGAAATAGTTGCATAATAATCTAGCGGCTTATTGAATTGAATGGCTAATTTTTTTACCGCTTGCTCATGTTCATAACCTGCAAATAAACGAGAAGCTTTTACAGGATTGTCTTTATAAGAGATATAACATAAACAATCCTGTTTCAATTCTTCTTCAGTCAGTTCTGTATGATTAAACGGATTCAAACTGATACACCAGGTACCAGTTGAGATCAAAATAAAAGGTTGCGTAAAGGAAACTAAATAAGGTATTAATGCTGCAGAACTATCATGCATACCAATACCCACAGGTATCGAATCTTTAAAGTATCCACATAGACTATCGCATTGCCTGATAGGCGCCAAACGAAGATCAATTCCCTCTTCCATTACCCAATCGTGGTAGTTATTTTTGGTAAAATCCCATAACTGTGTGTGACACCCGATACTGGTATAATCGCTATACTTATTGCCGGTTAAAACAAAACTCAAAAACTGTGGTAAATGCAGCGCCACTTCAATATGCTGATACTTTTCTGGGAATTGGTTTTTGATCCTGTATAGCTGCATCCCGGAGTTAAGATTACCTAAAGTGGGGGAAGCAGTTGCCTTAGACATATTTTGTTCGCCACCATAATCAATATAAAATTTCTTACTCAATTCCGAAGGATAGGGCTTTAAATAATTATACAGCGGCGGAATAATATTTCCATTATAATCAAGGTATACTAAGCTGGCACCATACGCAGAAAAATTAATCGCTTTGATTATAAAACGATTATCCCCTAAAAGTGTTTCAATAGCAGCATGAATCCACAAAGTCAATGCATCAATATCTTCGCAAGGAAAATCATCTTCATCAGTTAATTCTGCAAACTGACTTACCGTTTCCCATACTAATCTATATTGCTCATCAAATAAAAGCAATTTCTTATTGGTCTTGCCAATATCAAAAATAGCTATGACAGAAAGGGCTTCCATTATAATCCTGTAGCAATTGATGATTTTCCTCTTTGAGCAATTAGTTGTGCTCTTATTTTTTGTTCTCTGAAAAATCCGATTGGATCTAATGAGCCGCCAGATCTTATTCTTGCTTCCGCAACAATGGCACGAACATCGGTTCTAAATGTATTTTGTAAAACCTCCTGCGCAACAACTACATCGTTCGATTCCTGTGCAGCATTGAGTTTTTGTCGATCTACTAATAATGCATGCGCATAAGACAGCATAATGGCTTCAACAGATTGCAAAAGATCTTCTAATGGATCTTTAACATTATGACTAGCATCGATCATCCATCCCAAATCTTTCGCGTGGTTCATGCCTCTTGCATCCATCCCTTCAACCAATTCATTAAAGATGAGGAACAATTGATAAGGCTTCATAGCCCCAACAGTCAAATCATCATCTCCATATTTACTATCGTTAAAATGAAATCCAGCTAGTTTGCCTTCCATTAATAATAGCGCCACAATTTGTTCAATGTTGGCATTGGGTAAATGGTGACCAAGATCTACGAGGGTTTTAGCTTTGGGTCCGAGTTTATTGGCAAACAATAATGATTGTCCCCAATCACCAACGGTCATAGAATAGAAATTAGGCTCAGAACATTTGTATTCAATAAAGACTTTCCAATCCTCCGGTAATGCTGCATAAATTTCTTCTAAACTTTCGAGTGTATTCTGAAATGCTTTTCTAAAATTCAACTGACCCGGAAAACAACTTCCATCGCTCAACCAGACTGTCAAGGCTTTTGAGCCTAGTTCAATTCCGTGTTTAATTACTTCGATATTATGCTGAATAGCTTGTTTGCGCACAGCTTTATTAGTATGATGTAAAGAACCGAACTTATAACTCAGTTCCTGATCTTTCTGATCTTGAAATGTATTAGAGTTAACTGCATCAAATTTCAAATCAAAACTAGCTGCCAAACTTTTAATTTCAGCATAATTTTCTGGGATGTCCCAGGGAATATGTAAGGAGATTGCTCCACTGGATTGATTCAATGCATGCAATAAACCAACATCTTCCATTTTCTGTTCTAAAGTACCGGGTTCTCCACCACCAGGAAAACGTCCAAACCTGGTGCCACCTGTACCCAGGGCCCAGCTAGGAATGGCCACATTAAACTCGATTAATTGATTGATGATATTATTTATATCAGGAATATGCTCAGCAGCAAAATCAAATTTTCTTTTATGAGCATTAAGAAGCGCATCATTATATTCTTGAATCTTGGACTTATCTATACGCATAATATCATTTATTTATAATAGGTAAAATACTTCCTCTAAATGTAGACTTACTGGCGAATTGTCGGGATTGGTTTCCATGATATCGCCCATAAATTCCCACCATTTTTGCATCACAGGAAAAGATGGTAACCCATCGAGCTTTAAAGGATCTTTCATTTTCAGAAAACCAAAAAGATTCCCAGTGTCTTCCTCTAAAAAAATAGAATACTCGCTTATTCCTGAATCTTTTAACAGCGTTTGCAATTCAGGCCAGATCTCATCATGCCTTTTCTTGTATTCTGCTTCGAAACCCTTGATCAGCTTCATTTTAAAAGCCATCCTTTGCAAACCTTTTTCCATATTTATTTATTTATACTATCGTAAAAAACCTGCTGCAACTCCTCCATCCACATTGATGGAATTACCAGTTGACTTATTCAATAAACCACCTACTAAAGCAAAACAGGCATTGGCAATATCGTCTGGCAAAATTGTTTCGCCCAACAAAGTTCTCTTTGCATAATATGCTGGTAATTCTTCCACTGTAATACCATAGGCCTTCGCTCTACCTTCGGCCCATCCTCCCGCCCAGATATTACTATCTGAAATTACAGCATCAGGGTTAACCGTATTTACACGAATTTTATCAGGCCCCAATTCGGCTGCCAATAATCTTGTTAAGTGCGCCTGTGCTGCTTTTGCAGAACCGTATCCTGCATTATTCGGTCCCGCTACCACAGAGTTCTTTGAAACAATATTTACAATATCACCACCAAAGCCTTGTTTGCGCATGAGCACAACTGCTTTTTTAGAAACAATGAATTGTCCTTTCACCAATATATCATACAATCTATCCCATTCTTCCTCACTATGATCTGCAATGGCTTTTGAAATACTGATCCCCGCATTATTTACAATCAGATCAACACCACCAAATGCCAAGGCAGTTTCTTTAAATGCTTTTTCAATTGACGTTGCATCAGTTACATTTAATAAAGATGCTGCTACAATATCATTTCCGAATAATTTTTTGAATTCCCCAACTGCACCATCTAATCTTTCCTGATTAATATCGTTCAAGATCACACAAGCGCCCTCTTGTGCAAATTTCTTAGCAATTGCTTTTCCAATTCCACCCGCGCTTCCTGTAACCAATGCGATACGTCCGCTCAAAGATTTTGGCTTGGGCATCCGTTGTAATTTTGCTTCCTCTAATAACCAATATTCAATATTGAAAGCTTCCTGGTGTGGCAATGAAATATAAGTTGAAATTGCTTCTGCACCGCGCATCACGTTGATGGCATTGGTATAGAATTCTGCTGCTACTCTTGCAGTTTGCTTATCCTTCGCAAAACTAAACATGCCTACTCCTGGATACAAAATGATCACTGGATTGGCATCGCGAATAGAGGGACTATTCGCATGCTTGCAAGCTGTATAATAGTCGGCATACATTTTACGATAAGCTTCAAACAAAGGGGCAATTTTATCTTGAATTGATTTAACATCATCTAAAGATTCGTCAGCTGCCAAATTCAATACCAGTGGCGAAATTTTTGTACGTAAGAAATGATCCGGACAACTCGTACCCATTGGAGCTAAACGAGAAAGATCATTTGAATTAATGAATTGCAATATTCGATCATCATCAGTAAAATGGCCGATCATTTTAGTTTGTGATGAACAGAACCCTCTTAAAATCGGAGCCAGTGCAGCTGCTTTATCTAAGCGCGCTGATTTCTCCAGGGATACTAATTTTTCACCACCGAAGATGGCAGCTTTTTTAGCATAATTATCTTCTAGGTATTGCGCGCAAATTTCAATCACTTCCAAAGTATTGATATAGCTTTCATAAGCAGTATCTCCCCAGGTAAATAACCCATGTGAGCCTAACATGATACCGCGGATCCCGGGGTTCTCATCTAAACATGCTTTTAATTGTAAGCCCAGATCAAATCCGGGTTTCTGCCATTGAACCCATCCGATGGTTCCTTTAAATAAATCTTTTGTGATCTGCTTACCATCTTTTGCTGCAGCAATTGCAATAGCAGCATCTGGATGTAAATGATCAATATGTTTGAATGGAAGAAAGCCATGTAACGGGGTATCGATAGATGGTGCTTTTGAAGCCAGATCATAAATGCAATGATTAAATAATTCTACCATTTCATCTTCATGATCTATACCGCGATACACATTTTTTAAACTCCTTAACCGATCTATGTATAAAGCTGCTAAACCGTTACGCTTCATAGTACCTAAATCTCCACCACTTCCCTTTACCCACATTACTTCAACTTGCGCACCTGTTAAAGGATCTTTTGCCATTGCTTTACACGAAGTATTACCACCTCCATAATTAGTGAGTCTCAAATCGGCTCCCAATAAATTAGAGCGATATACAAGCAATGCTACTTCATCACCCGCCATGGCTGCGGCTTCATCATCATCCCATAAATAACTTACGTGTTTAAAATTTTGTTGATTGTTCGACATCTTATCGCTATTTAAATTTATTGCTTTAATGAATTACCATATCCCACTATTAAAACAGATACTACGATCGTGAGGATACCTACAACAATAGTAGTTGCTGTTTTTTTATTGACACCCTTCCATTCCTTCAATACTATTCCCCATAAATTGGCAGTTAAAATAATAAATGCCATGTGCAAGATCCAGGAACTCGGACCATTGCCTAATTTACTTTCACCCATACCATAAAAGAAGAATTGCAGAAACCAGGTTGTACCTGCTAATGCAGAAAAAATATAGTTTGATAATAAAGGAGTTTGTTTATTAGTATAATCACCAAAAGTTTTATTGCGGGCATTCAGAATCATACACCAAATAAAGTTGGTGGTTAATCCGCCCCATAATAAAACCACATAGATCACATTATTCTGATACAAGAAATTTCCTTGATTGGGGTTTGCAGCTTTCCAGATTTCGTTAGCCAAATCAGCCATTGGCTTTCCAGCTTCTAATCCAAAATTAAAACAGGCACTCAATACACCAGATACAATCGACACAAACATTCCAAGAGCAAATTTGTATTCTGTTTTCAGTTCCATCCCGTGTGGATCTGAAGCTTTAGCATCTGTCAATTCCTTTTCTTTCATTACACCAGCTTTGCCAGAGATCACAATACCAATAATACAAACAAATAAACCTGCTAATACTGTTAAACCCCAATGACTAGAAGCAATTGCATTAAAACTATCTTTTCCAACTACGGGATAAAAATTATAATAAATAGATGGTATGATGGCACCAAACACCATACACAATCCGAGGATAATACTGCTACCCAAAGAAACCCCAAGATAGCGAACTCCTAATCCGTAAGTTAATCCTCCAATTCCCCAAAGCACACCGAATAAATAAGTAATCCCAAGGGTGCTGGAGCCCGCTCCTTTAATGATGTCTACAAAACCGGGAATAGTTAACCAAGCTGCAATTGGAGGCACAATTAACCAAGAAAAAAGTCCCCCTACAATCCAAAAGCTTTCCCAATTCCAACCCTTCACTTTTTTATAAGGCATGTAGAAACTTCCAGAAGCGAAACCTCCTACAAAATGAAAAATAACTCCGAGTAATGCATTCATGTATCTGGTAATTGAAGATTAAAAGTATAGGTTAAATTTAATGCTTGTATCTCGTTCCATCCTTTACTATTTGAAAATATATAATATCTATGTTTAAACCTTAGGGATTAGAAGTTCCTTACCATTTCCCAACGTATAACTTTATAACTGATATTGACTTATAAGTTGGACAATTCTCCATAAAAAATGATATATTAGACCCCAGTTTCAAAACAATTCTTACATATGTTATTACTAGGAATAGATATTGGCACATCTTCCATTAAAGTGGCAGTTGTTGATGCCGCTACACAAGAAACAATTTGTACTGTTCAATATCCCGATACAGAAACCCCGATCATTGCTTTGCAAAAGGGTTGGGCAGAGCAATCACCAAATGATTGGTGGGAACATACTAAACTGGCCATTCAAAAAGCAAATGCAACAAAGCAATACAATCCAACAGATATTGCAGCGATTGGTATTGCCTATCAAATGCATGGATTGGTTTGTGTTGACAAAAATCAAAATCTTTTATACAATAGTATTATCTGGTGCGATAGTAGAGCTGTAACTATTGGTAATGATGCTTTTAATAAATTAGGTAGCAATTATTGCTTATCGCATTTATTAAACTCACCCGGAAATTTTACCGCGTCGAAATTGGCCTGGATCAAACAAAACGAACCTGTCGTTTACGAAAAGATCGATAAGATCATGTTGCCTGGAGATTATATTGCTATGAAATTTTCGAATACTATTTCCACTAGTATTTCATCTTTGAGCGAAGGCATGTTCTGGGATTTTAAAAATAATTGCTTGTCGGATGAATTATTCCAATACTATGGATTCGATAAAAATTTCATTCCCTCAATTCAAGATGTGTTTAGTAGTCACGGTGAATTAAGCAGTTCTATTGCATCTGAGCTTTCTTTACCTGCTGGAATACCTGTTACATATAAAGCTGGCGATCAACCCAATAACGCCCTATCATTAAATGTTTTCGAACCTGGCGAAGTTGCCGCCACAGCAGGCACTTCAGGCGTTATTTATGGAGTGAGTGATCAATTAAAATATGATCCACTATCGAGGGTGAACAGTTTCGCACATGTAAATCATTCTGATCACTTAAATAGAATTGGCATCCTGCTTTGTATTAATGGAACGGGGATCTTAAATAGCTGGGTGAAAAAAATTGCCGGCGGAAACCTTTCTTATAACCAAATCAATGAAGCGGCCGAAACGATTAGTGCCGGATCAAATGGATTAAAAATGTTGCCTTTTGGAAATGGTGCAGAAAGAATGCTCGAAAACAAAACGGTAAATGCACATATTAACCATATTGATTTAAATATTCACAGTGCCTCCCACATTTTTAGAGCTGCACAAGAAAGTATTGCATTCGCATTTAGATATGGATTGGATATTTTAAAAGAAAATGGCACTATCCCTACGGTGATACGTGCGGGCAAGGCAAATATGTTTCAGAGTACTGTTTTTCAACAAGCATTTGTGGATGTGACCAATGTTCCTGTTGAATTGTACAAAACGGATGGCAGTGTAGGCGCTGCAATAGGCGCTGGCATTGGATTAGGGGTTTATGCATCATCGAAAGAAGCTTTTAGTATCAATGAACCGCTTGCGATAATTGAACCTAAAAATGCGAGCACATACAATACTTTGTATGGCGAATGGAAAAGTTATTTAGAAAAACAAATGGAATCGTAAATTTTTATCAAACTATAAATTAGCATTATGTCAGTCGTTTTAGGATCAACACAATATTTTCCGAACATAGGGGAAATTAAATTTGAGGGACAGGGAACAGATAACCCACTTGCTTTTGCTTGGTACGATGAGAAGCGAGTAGTAGCAGGAAAACCCATGAAGGAATGGCTCAGATTCGCCTGTGCCTATTGGCATAGTTTTGTTGGAAATGGTGGCGACCCTTTCGGTGAGCCCACACATATCTTTCCTTGGAATGCAAATAATGATGCAGTTGCAAGAGCGAAAGATAAAGCCGATGCGGCTTTTGAATTCATTACAAAATTAGGTCTTCCTTATTATTGCTTTCATGATGTAGACGTGGTGGATTATACCAACGATGTAGTGGACAATGAAAAAAGATTGGCTGCAGTTACTGCCTATTTAAAAGAAAAGCAGGATGCTAGTGGCGTTAAATTATTATGGGGTACTGCTAATTTATTTTCTAATCGCAGATACATGAATGGGGCTTCTACGAATCCAGATTTTAATGTTCTAGCTCATGGTGGTGCTCAGGTGAAAGCTGCATTAGATGCAACGATTGCCTTGGGTGGAGAAAACTATGTATTCTGGGGTGGCAGAGAAGGCTATATGTCTTTACTCAACACTAATATGAAAAAAGAAAAAGAGCATTTGGCTCGTTTCTTACATACCGCAAAAGATTATGCACGCAAGCAAGGTTTCAAAGGAACCTTCTTCATTGAACCTAAACCATGTGAGCCTAGTAAGCATCAGTACGATTATGATGTAGAAACTGTGATCGGATTTTTACGTCAGTATGATTTGTTAAATGACTTTAAATTAAACATTGAAGTAAACCATGCAACCCTTGCTGGACATACTTTCCAGCACGAACTACAAGTTGCGGTTGATGCTGGTTTATTAGGTAGCATGGATGCGAATAGAGGTGATTATCAAAATGGATGGGATACTGATCAGTTCCCTACCAATATTAATGAGATTGTTGAAGCAATGTTGATCATTGTGGAAGCCGGCGGATTTGCTGGAGGCGGAATTAATTTTGATGCAAAACGCAGAAGAAATTCTACTGACTCTGCAGATCTATTCCACGCACATATTGGTGGTATGGATACTTTCGCAAGAGCTTTGATTGTTGCTGATAATATTCTTCAAAAATCTGAATACAAAAAACTCAGAGCCGATCGATATGCTTCTTATAATGAAGGAAATGGAAAAGCATTCGAAGAAGGAAAATTAAGTTTAGAAGATTTGCGCAACCTCGCTGTATCAAGCGGAGAACCTGCTGTTATTAGCGGCAAGCAAGAATATCTTGAGAACTTGATTAACAGATATATTTAAACCATAGAACACCAAATGAAAAGGTTCGATGAAATTTCATCGAACCTTTTTTATTTATGTTCCTAGATGCAGGGCTCCCCAGCTTGAAAGCCGGGGCTAACGTTTTCTCTTTTCACTTTTATCTTTTATCTCTTCACTTTTCTTTACCCGCATGTTCCTAAATCGAACAACATCTCCATGACCAAGAAATCCTATATGTCCACTAGTTCTTAATAAACCTGGATGTTCTTTATGATCGATCGTACCATTCATTGAGGCTTCTTTGATATCGCCATCAACTATTACTGTTCCGTTCAAAGTAACTTTTATTTTATTTCCTTGAATTGAGATTTCTTCTTTATTCCAATCTCCTGTAGGTAATAAGTAACCACGTTTGGCAGGGATTACACCGTATACAGATCCATGGTATTGATACTCATGTAAATCTTTGTACATCGGGTGTTCGCTATCCAGCACTTGAATTTCCATACCCACATATGCTGCATCGCCTTCGAGGGGTGCACGAATACCAATCCCATTATTAGCACCTGGTGTTAGTTGAAATTCAAATCGATACACAAAATCAGCATACTCCTCTTTCGTGTATAAGTTTCCGCCTCCACCTGCATCTGGATTTACTTCTACTGTTCCATTCTTTACAATATAACCAGTAGTATTACCTGTCCACTGATCCAAATTAGTTCCATCAAATAAAGAAACAAATCCCTGCTTTTTTTCATCCTCTGAAATTGAAACAGCATCGGTAGAAGGCAATTCTCTCAAATAAATATTTCTATAAGCCACATAAGTACCATGAGCTTGTAATTCAATTTGCTCTTTTGGAAAAATAGGAATTTTTTTATCCCAATAATTTTCTAATGTAATATTATCAGTTACCAAAATGCCATTTAGATACACGGTAACTTTTTCGCCCTTCATGATAATATGAAAGTTATTCCAGCTGCCAATTTTATTATCTGCTACTACCAATGGTTTACTTTGGTTTTTCTGATTATTATACAAACCACCCGAACCCACTTGTGCTCCTACTTCTCTTCTACTGGTATCCCATATTTGAACTTGTGGTGTACCTCGCAGATAAATTCCAGCATCGCCCTGAGCCGTGATCTTCCAATCTACATACATTTCAAAATCTGCATACTGCTTAGCTGTTGCTAGGTTATCACCGTGACCAGTGAAAATGAGTAAGCCATCTTTTACCATCCAATCGCCCTTTGTCTTTTCATTTTCTTTTGCCTCTGCAACCTTTAATGCAGAATCTCCCATCTTTGCTCTCAGTATGGGGTTGGCTACTAATGCTTTCCATCCACTCAAATCCTTTCCATTAAATAAATTATTGTATCCATAATCATAAGGCATTTTTTTCAGCAATTTATTTACACCCTTCACTAATACAACACTGTCCTCACCCTTGATTAAGGGTAAGGTTTTTTCAAGTGATTCGCGAACAGCAGGCCCCTGAATGGTCTCATCTGATATTGCCAAACGAGCTATTACTATTGCTGCATCCTTATTAACAATTGGATCATTTAAATATTTACTTGCAAGCATAAATGAACTGATCCCAGGAATTCTTGAAACCCGATTCAGGAATTGCTTTACAGTAAGTGGATTTACTTTTGCTTCGAGTAAATCTTGGGCTAATAATAACTGCTGACTCGCATTAAGATGCGAATTAGCTAAAGGGTCGGCCGGTGGACGCGTATCTGTTTTAGGCAAACTTGCTAAGTACTGATCCACTTCGGACTGATCGGTTAATAGATTCAGCTGTGCCTGAACAAATTTTTTCGCGTATTCTGATTTCACTTGTTTCAGTCCCTTCCCTAAATTTTGTTTAGCCGCTTGTTTTTGATCAGCCGATAAGGAAGCCTTATTTACAAAAGCATTTAAAGCGTAGGTAGCTTTTAGTTTTAGGGAATCATCATCTAACATATTATACAATGTTTTCCAATCTGATTTTTCCCAGGTCTTCATGCTGATTAAAGCAGCATCTATTTCTTGGCTATGCTGATAAGGAAATGACTGAATGGTTTCAACTACTTTGGTATTAACTTTTTGCGCAGACAATTGCAACGCAAGAAAAGCAAGGATACCTAATAAGCTGCAAATTTTTTTCATACTATCTATTTATACTAGTTGTATTAATTTTTTTAAACACCTAAATATGCCATGGTCCGCGCATAGAAGGATTGATCATATAATTCGCTTCTGTGTCATCGATAAATATTTGATTCACGGGATCGAATTTTAAAGACCTTCCCAACTGTAAAGCAATCTTTCCTAAATTAATAATGGTGCAGGACCTGAAGACATTTTTTTCGTTCAAAGCAAATGGTGTTCTATATTTTACTGAGTCTAAGAAATTAGTAACCTGTGGTGCCGGATCAGGCATCATGGCCAGCTTCTCTTTTAAATTCGGAATAGTTGATTTGAATCCCGCAAAGAGTTTGCCATTTGGCCCTTCAATATATGCCGCATTCGGATCTTTTGCTTCTCCATCTAAAATTATTTTGCATCCATCAGCATAAGTAAATGTAAGCTTACGAAAAGTACCACATGCATCTGGGTGTTGTTCTTCGGCATCCACTTCTACTAAGATCGGACTCGTATCATCCTTACCTAAAAAATATTGAATCGGATCGATATAATGCTGCCCCATATCACCTAATCCACCTCCATCATAATCCCAATATCCTCTAAATGTTTGGTGCACGCGATGTGCGTTATAAGGCTTATATGGTGCGGGTCCCAGCCACCTGTCATAATCTAACTCAGCAGGAATGGGTTGGGTTTCTAAATGAGTTTTGCCTACCCAATAGAATTTCCAATCGAATCCAGTGGTTTTGCTTACTGTAACGGTTAATGGCCATCCCAATAAACCTGATTCCACTAATTTTTTGATCGGACGAACGGTAGTGTTCATCCCGTAGAAATTATCTTCGAATCTAAACCAGGTATTTAGTCGAAACATTTTCTGGTATTGGGTCATTGCTTCCACCACTTTCTTTCCTTCGCCAATTGTGCGGGTCATTGGTTTTTCGCACCAAATATCTTTACCTGCTTTTGCTGCATCGATAGCCATGATGGCATGCCAATGCGGAGGCGTAGCGATATGTACAATATCCACTTCAGGCAATGCAATCAGTTCTTGGTGTTCATGAAAAGTCTTTACACCTCCCCCAATAGAATTGGCAACTTCTGTTAAATGATTTTTATCTACATCACAAATGGCTACTACCCTAGTGCCTGCATAAGGAACATGCCCACGGCCCATTCCACCAACACCGATAATGCCCTTTGTTAATTGATCGCTTGGTGCAAGAAAACCTCTTCCAAGTACATGCCTTGGTACAATAGTAAATCCAGCCAATACGGTAGCCGAGTTTTTAATGAACCGGCGACGGCTATTTGATTTAGCATCTTTCATATGTGCAAATTGTTAGGATAGTAAGTTAATATAAAAACAGCTTACCCTAACTAATTTTTGAGATAAAAATTCACGAACTGGTCCGAGGAAATGAATCATTTATTCAACTACATCCCATTCCATTATTTCGTCGTGCTCAACGAGCTTTTTCTTTTTCTCTTTGAACATGATGAGCAATGGAATTAATAAAAGGAAGAAGAATCCGAGATAAACAAACAGGTCTTTATAAGTAAGAAAAGTTGCTTGCGCATAAATAGTTCTTGTAATTACACTATAAGCTCCTTTTGTAGCTGATGCAATATCGTAACCTTTACTTACAAAAGCCCCAGTAAGCATTTTTACCCGATCAATGGTTTCAGGTTGAATGGCGTTGATATTATCATTCAAAGCTGCATAATGCTTATAAGTGTCTGTACTGATATAAGTAGTAATTACTGCGATTCCAATACTTCCGCCTAATTGACGCACCATATTACTCAATGCAGTACCCTGTGGAATTTCAGCGCCTTTCAAATTAGCTAGAGAAATCGTGGTTAGAGGTATGAAAATGAGTCCCATTGCTAATCCTCGAATAATCAGCGGCCAGAAGAAATCTTCTTCGCCAATTTGTGTATTCAATTTAGACATACCGAAACTAAAAATGAAAAAGAGGATTAGTCCCATGCCTGCATAGATAGCGGGATGTATATATTTCTTTTTCAATAGTGTACCAACAACTGGCATCATGATGGCTGTTGCAATGCTTCCGGGCAACATGATCAATCCGGTTTGCATAGCCGTGAATCCAAGTAAACCTTGACAAAATATGGGAATCACCAAAGTAGTACCATACAAACCAAAACCAAGCACGAAATTAAAAACGGTACCTGTAGTGAAAGAACGATTATTAAATAAGCGAAGGTTTACAATGGGATTTTTTTTGCGCAATTCACGCACAACAAAAATTACACCTGCGAACAAAGCAATTATTGCAAGAATTGTAATATACCTAGTATCAAACCAATCTTCACTTTGTCCCTTTTCTAACACAATTTGCAAAGAGCCAATTGCAGCAACCAACATAACAAGTGCAAACCAGTCCATCTTCGAGGCGACGACTTTGTTTTTCGATTCCTGGACATACATGAGCGTTAGTACTGTTGCTAATATACCAAATGGCACATTGATATAGAATACCCATTGCCAGTTCATATTGTCTGTGATATAACCACCTAAAGTTGGACCCAATGCTGGTCCAATAATTACTCCAAGTCCGTATATGGCATTCGCCATACCAATTTCTTCTTTTGGAAATGTTTCGATCAGGATTGCTTGTGCAGTAGAAAGTAAACCACCTCCTCCAATACCTTGTATGATTCTAAAAAATACCAACTCCCACACATTGGTAGACATGCCACATAACACAGATGCGATCGTGAAAAGTACTATAGAGCCGGCAAAATAATATTTACGTCCAAACTTGCTACTCATCCAACCAGATAGGGTAATCATAATTACATTGGATACCGCATAACCGGTAATGACCCAACCGATCTCTTCAAATGTAGCTCCCAAATTGCCCATCATTTGTGTGAGTGAAACATTCACAATTGATGTGTCGATCAATTGCAACAAGGCGGCTGAGATCACAGTAAAAATGACGATGATTTTATCTGTCGAAAATTTTGCCATTGAGATATTTTAATTATGCTTTAATACCGTCCCACATTAAATTAAATAGTTCTTCCTTAGAAGCCTTCGTGATTTTTCTTTCACTATAAACACTATGTTTTACAAATTCATTCAAGCCGCTAAACATATACACTAACAACATAAATGCATCAATATTTTTTAATAGTTTCTCTTCCTTCCCCCTTTCAACAAGCTTATAAAGAGGTTGCATCAGTTTCTTAGTTAATTCCTTAGTTGATTCAGTGATATAAGGAGAATGATAGCATTGGTCCATAAATACTGCATCTTCAAAATGCTCTATCCTAAAGTTGAATAGATTGAACCAGATCGTCTGCAATCCCTCTTTAAATGGGTGTGAAGCATTGTATCCTTTAAAATAAATTTCAGCGGATGATTTTCGAGAGCGTGTAAACAATTCGTTGATCAATTTTTCTTTACTCTCAAAATAGATATACAAGGTTCCGGTTGCAATATTAGCTGCTTTAGCAATTTCACTCATAGTAATACCTGCAAGTCCATTTTGCTTTACGAGTAGCAAAGTGGCTTGAAAAATATGTTCTACTTTGAGTTCATCACGAGGTTTCACAGGGCAAATAAATGAATAATTATTCATTTATTCAATTAAAAACATTTAAACTTCAAATTTTAGGGGTTATAATGGACAGGGATAATAGAATTTATATACCTTACTACTAAAGAAGTTCAGATGCATGTAAATTTTCTAGAAATCAGTTTAGCATTCTTTAAAGAAGGCTATCCTAATATCATTGTTAGAGCGGTTTCAGTGTACCTTTTTATGATTATTGCCATTAGAATCTTTGGCAAAAAAGAATTGGCTCAGTTATCAGTAATCGATCTGGTATTCATATTATTAATCAGTAATGCCGTTCAAAATGCTATGATCGGACCAGACACCTCGCTAGATGGGGGACTTGTTGCTGCAGGTGCTTTGTTTCTTGCAAACTATACTTTAAAAAGGATCCTATACAAGAATAAAAAAATAAGCACCCTCATTCAAGGAGAATCGATATTATTAATCTATAAAGGCGTACCGAATATGCTGAATTGTGAAAAGGCAGAGATTACTATCGAGGAATTAGAAGCTGCTGCAAGAGAACATGGATCTAAAGATATTCAAAGCGTTGATCTTGCCATGTTAGAAATAGATGGGAATATTAGTATTATTAGTAGCGATTTCCAGAAGAAGTCGCAGTATTCCCATCCAAGAAAACACAAGCTTAAAGGAAGGTTAAATCAAAATTAATTATTTCCTTCTCATAGATTTAAGCATCTCATTATGAGAGCTACGTAAGAACAAACATACAACAGCAATTAATACTATTGCTTGTACAAAACTTCCAAAATTGTCTGATAAAATATTTTCCATATTTGTGATTTGTGGGTAATGCAAACCTAACTACAAACCAGTTGGTATTTTTCTACAAAAAAATCAAATTGTTGAATTATACCATCAAAAATATCCATCAAACAAATATTTATTTCATATGCAAATCGATTTCGTTTTAATTTTTGAAGATTTATTTCAACTTGATTTTTTAATATACAAAAGACGAGCCTGAATAATAGTTGCAAAAGCTTGTATCACTCCCATTATAATGAATAAGACATGAAATGAAATATAGTAAGTAATTAATCCACCTATTGCTACCGCAATTCCTGTTACAAAATGTGTATGCCCAGTTGCGATACTCCATAAAAAAGTATTATCCTTATCCTCTAAATCATTAGCGAATAAAGAATCCCAAATGGGTGTACTTAAAGATTCAGCAATACCCAAACCCACCTGCACAATAAAGAGTGTGAACACACTGTCTACCATTAAGTAAGAGAAAGTAAATACTGTATTTAAGGCATATCCAATTACCATTACTTCCTCTTTATATTTTGAATTTTGCAGCGAACGGCCAACTAGAAAATACATTAAACCGGTGACTATTAAATAAGCCGACCAAGCCCAAGTTATATCTAACAGGTCTCCACCAACTTTTTCGGTAAAAATGGCAAATAAAGGGCCGAATAGTCCTTCCCCAAAATACCAGAGGCTTGATGCTATCAACAAAGTCTTAACTGTCTTAGTCATTATTTGAATAATTAATACAAGTATTTGACATTTTTAAAATGAAAAGTTTATTCCAGCTTCCAAATAAAATATAGCGTTCAGGTTATTTTCTGACCAAGCAGTGCTATTCAGCTGTTGTTTTAACGTAGATCCATTTCTTAAAGTAATAGTTGCATTTGTAGTTGTTGAAATGGGATTTTGAGGGATAGCATAATATGGTGTTAAATAAAATACCGTATGATTTATTTTGTATTCTATAGGAATTGAAAACTCAAAATCCATCAAAGTAAATCCTTGTTTATTCGCAACTGTTGTTGAAGTTAAAGAAAGGTAGTTTGGATTATTGATCAAATGTTTTTTTCCAAATTTTTTATTTGTTACAGCTTCATAAAAATTAAGTGTACTAAAATTTATGTTTAATGAGGGGTTTATACTGAACCCTTTATCATTTTGTTCCAAATTAAAATTATGAGCTGCAGTAAAAGTTGTTGTATAATCTGTTTTAGTTGCGAATGAGACTCCAGCTTCCATCCCGATTTGAATAGCGGATAAATCAGCATTCATTGATGCATACAAAATTCCACTAATATCACTCTTGATAGAATTACTTGCTTTATTATAAAAATATTTCTCACCAATAATAGAGCCGGACAAAATATCATTAATTGAAAATTCATATCCTGCATCAACTGTAAATAAATCAATCCGACTTTCAGCCTTGGAAGACAAATAAGATAATGCCCCAGATATAAATAATCCAGAGCGATGATAATAACCAACTGTTGCAGAAAGATATGGAACCATTAAGGAATCTCTTCTACCGAGATAAACTAAGTCATTTAAATAATTCAAATCAGTTTTGAAATAAGACTCTTTTTCATCCGACTTGGACTTTGAAAATTGCGACTCACACTTTAATGATGAAAAAAATAATACGACTAAACATAACCCTTGTATTTTCATACTATCAGTTTGTGGTTGTTATTTAAAACTATTCCCTTCAGTTCCTTTTATGATTACTCTACAATTTGTAGCGCCACATAAGCATTTAAATGGTTCTGCATGCTCATCAAGAAACTTTGCATAATCTAAAGTGAGTTCTTCTCCATTGGCAATTTGTCTATTAGCAATCACATTTAACCCGGAGAAACTAGTATTGGCATTGCAGCTATGATTTTGAGGAGCCCAATCCTGTGGAAGGTAGCTCCATAATAAAAACACTTCTTTCCCTAGTGGGTAAGCATACCGTCTAAAAGTGAGCTTTTCTTCTTCAGACCAGTTCTCTTCTACCCATTTTTTTGTTACAATTCTTTGTGATAATTCCTCTCCCTTAAAAATCAATTCACCAGCCTTAATTTCCCTTGATGCATAAATTCCAAATCCTGCAATTGCATTATTTCGAACAACATAATTTTTTTTCTTTCTTTCATATCGAGCTAATCCCTCTTGAATGATATGTTGTAAAAATGCGCGCTGCCCAATTCCATCATACTGAAGAATATAATCAGCACTCCCTTCATATCCATTTTCATAAAATACAGAACAGGTAAAATTAATTTCAAGAAAATATAATTCCTCCTCTGCATTCATTCTAAAATCAAGTCTAGCATATCCAACACCTCCAAAAGAATGAAATATTTTTTCTGCGGCATATTTTAATTGCCTACTTATTGATTCATCCTGTACAGGTATATTGGCATCTGTATGCAGTTCAGAAGTTTTTAATGCGTAAGTCTTAAATGTATTCCCCTTTGGAAAAATAAATTCAACAGGCTTAAAAGCAGTTGCCGTTTTCCCATCAGCATTTGCAGCAACTAGTACAGTAAACTCTCTGCCATCAATATATTCTTCCACCAAAAGTTCACCGTATTCAGCAACTATCGAATTTGTTTTTTGCTCTAGCGCTTCAAAATCATATACAAGTGAATGCTCATCAATACCTAAGCTATCTCCAGCTTTTGAGGGCTTAACAAATAGCGGGTAACTTAGTGGTTTGATAAGCTCCTTCAAATCAGCACCTTCCTGTATCAAACAATAATTAGGTGTTTTTATTTGCTCATAATAAGCTACCAATTTCATGATCTCTTTACTGGGGTCGTATAAAATGGAAGTTGGACCCGTAAACGGCAAATTCAAGAGTTCCAGAGAATAGATCACATCAATACCAGGCACCTCCCATTCTAAATAAGCTTCACAAAGATTTACAAATATGTCATAGTTTTTAGTACCTAATTCTTTTAGTTGCTTATAAGTGATCAGTTTATTAAGAAAAATAGTATCTACCTGATGTTCTGGTAATAATGTTGCCAGATTTCTTGGAGGGTCGTAATTCTGATAATCAACATTTGATGTAGAATAGTCTGGAAGTAATACACAAATTTTCATAACTAGCCTGCATTAATTTTTTCTCAAAATAGTTTCTGTTAATATGGATGCAATTAAATCTGTAAAACTTGTATTGCTCACACGAAGTATCGCACCAATTGATGTATAATCTTCATCCTCACTAATGCCACATTGCGCATTAACTTCTAAAACATACATTTTATTGGTGTGCCGGTCCATTCGGATATCAACTCTTGCATAACCAGTTCCCTTACAAGCCACAAATGCTTTCCATGCGATTTCTTTGATTCCATCGATTAGAAATTCATCAGGTTTTTTATACTGATAAAAAAAATCATCATTAGGCATCGGACTTTCATCTTCGTAGATCTCCCAAAGGCGATCGAAGGATAAAAATTTTTCTGTCTCTGGAAGTGAAGCATGAAATACTCTTTCAACAGGCTCATAAATTTTGGCTGATGCAGTATCCCCAAAATTACCGGTAATAAATACTGTGTATTCTGGTCCTTCAATAAAGGATTCTGCAATAATCCCATCAACTGTTAAAGTCCAACCCCGATAACCACTATTCATTTTCTGAAGCTGTTCTGTACATTCTTCTAATGTGTAAACGACATTTTTGATGCCAATACCCATACTTCCCCCACTTACAGCCGGTTTCAAAATAATAGGTGTTCCTAACTCTTCAAAAATCTGATCACACTTATTAGTCGCTAAACTAATTTTCTTCCATGCAGCTGTAGGAACGGCATATTGATCAAAAGCAATCTTCATAGGAATTTTCGAAGTTGTGATACTATAAAAAAAAGCTTCAGCTCCGGTATAGCAGATGCCTTTCTTTTCTAAATAATAGATCACTGATACGCCAGGAGTTTCATTGATCTCATCGCCATCACAAAGATTAAGCACTATCTGATCTTTAAGAAGATTACAAGATGCAATAGCATCGATATGAGTTTTATAATCTTTCATGGTCACAGGCTGCCAATGCCAATTTACTTTCAACGCTTCAAACACTTTTTTATATTCAGCAATACTCTGCGTATAGTCGTAATAGTAATCTAAATTACTGTCATTGGTAACTAAATGAGGCGCTAGAATCCATACTGTATAGTTCGATAAATCAAGGGGCATAGGAGAAATAAAAATATTATAGATTATGACGGGAAAAATTAATAAAGGTTTAGCATTCAAAAAAATAAAAAATGGTTTATTAAGGCTTCTTTGAAACGATGTCAATAACTTATCAGTTTGAAGTCAGATACTAATTCTTATTATGATTAATGCTTTAGAAGCAATAATTTAGTTAATAATTCTTAATCAGATCGCCTGCCATGAAATCACACTTCAAATTTCTATATGCCTTATTGTTTTTGGCAATCTTTTCTAATTCTGTTTCCGCACAGATCGAAGTACCCATTTTCGGGAAGCAAACCATTCTGAATGGTTTTACAAGATCCTTGCAAGGAGAAAATATTCCTTATTTTTCGATCTACCCCGACTTTGTGAACCTAGCTTTGTTAACGCGTTGCACCGATGGGAAAAAGGCAATCGAATGGGAAACGGCAGCTATTCCAGATAATCTGAATGCTCCTTATGCATATTTCAACTGGATCGCAGCACATTCAACTGGAACAAGTAAAGGGGATCGAAATTTTGATTTGTATATAAATGATGCCTTTGTGCTCAGTTTTACAACCCATCCCAAAACTTATGACCCTGTTTGGAGTTTTGTTGGAAATGACAGCACTAAACTGGTTTTTAATTATCTCAAACAAGATGGCGCTTTAGATGCCCATGGGATTGCCTATCTGAGAGTGCCCCTTTCAAAATATGAAAAAGGAAAACCATTAAAAATAAAAGTAGTTGGTCAAAAGCAGGATAGTCCAGATTGGTATATGACTTTCCAATATCCTTTCGAAGAAAAAATGGATGTGGCAGCGCTTCCCTTTTTATTGAAGACAAACAATTCCAAAAAAATTCCTTTATTGTTTAGCGTACTGCATTTTGGCAATCCGAGCAATATTGTAATAACGATCAATGGAATTACCCAAGAAAAACATAGGATCGTAAATGGGATCAATAGTTTTGAGATAGCTGTTGATACCGTTTCACATAAAACCGATTTGCTTATTAATGCGCAGATCGGCACCCAATTATCAGTGCAGAAACAGTTAAGCATTTATCCGGTTACCAAAAGAAAAATCTACTTTCTACATAACGCACATACCGACATTGGCTATTCTCATATACAGGAAGAAGTTGCAAAAATTCATACGGAAAATATTTATGACGCATTGGAATTAATCAAAGAGACAAAAGATTATCCTAAGGGAAGCAGCTTCGTTTGGAATGTAGAATCCTTATGGGCCGTTGAAAATTTCTTAAAGGAAGCTTCAGAAACTGATCAAAAATTATTCTTTGATGCAGTAAGAAACAAACAAATCGGACTTTCGGGTTTCTATGCCAACGTGCTCACTGGATTATCCAACACCGATGAAATGAATTGGATTACAGATTATGCAGTGCAACTTCGTAAAACACAAAAACTCCCCATAAAATCTGTGATGATGTCGGACATTCCAGGCATTAGCTGGAGCATGGTGCATTCATTGGCAAAACAGGGTATTCGTTATTTTTCAAGTGGACCGAATTTTATAGAATCCATGCCTGACAAGGGCGACAGGATCGGATCTTTTTTAAGAGGCACGGGTGACAAACCGTTTTGGTGGAAATCTACAGATGGAAGAGATAGTATTCTTTTATGGGTAGCAGGCAAGGGTTATTCTTCCTGGCATGGATATGCGCCTGGAGGCATCAATGATCGCGGTGAGAAAAAAATAGCCGCCTATTTAACTGAATTAGATCAAGAAAAATATCCTTATTCGATTATCCAATGGCGCTATAATATCTTTTCGGATAATGGCAAAACCGATGGAAAGATCAGCGATTTTGTAAAGCGTTGGAATGAACAATATGAGTCGCCCAGCATCCGCCTCTCAACTGTTAATGATTTATTTGAGGATTTCGAAAAAGCCTATGGAAAAAGCATTCCAACATTATCGGGCGACCTAACCCCGTATTGGGAAGATGGTGCGTACTCATCTGCTAAAGAAGAAGTAAGCGCAAGGCAAACGAGTTTAAAAATCGTAGAACTTGAAAAAATTGCAAAACGCGGTAAAATTAAAATCGACTCTGTTGAATTATACAATGCCAAAAAGTTTGTGGTGCTCTGGCATGAACATACCTGGGGTGCTTATAATAGTGTTTCAGAACCCGATAGTAAATTTGCCATACATCAATGGGAATATAAGAAAAGATTACTTGATTCGGCTATCTACTTCACTACCCTTATAGCACAAAAAATTGCCTATAAAGGATCTACTATTAAACAAAATATAGTAACAAAATCAATTCAGAAAATTAATTATAAAATTGACAGCCTAACGGGTGCTATTAAAAGCATCCAGACCAATGGAAGAGAATGGGTTGATCCTAAGAAATACAATGGACTTGGCGCTGCTATTTATGTAAAGGGATATAATCCGTCTGACAACTTTTTATCGAAGGTTAAAAAAACAGAATGGATCGATCAAGGAAATCAGCAAACACAACGCATTACCTGCTCTTTAGAAGGAATGAATGAAGTGGTTTATGAAATTACTCAAATCAATGGCGATGAAAAATTGTATGTATCAGTACTCCTAGATAAAAAAGCAATTCGCGATAAAGAGTCCGTTCATATCGCCCTTCCATTTTCAATTGATCACCCCATAGTTCGGGTGGGAATGGATAATAGTTTTATCAGTCCGGAAAAAGGACAATTAAAGGGATCGAACAGAGAGTTCTTTTCAGTTCAAAAATGGATCGATATATCCAATGAAAATTCAGGAGTTACCATTGCCTGCCCCGCTGCTGCACTCTTTGAACTCGGTGAAATGATTGACGAGAATCGCATTAGCAGGGATACCAAAACTTGGAAGGAAGAAAGCAAATCTTCTGCAACCTTATTTATATATGCGATGAATAATTACTGGCATACTAATTATAAAGCCGACCAAGACGGAAAGGTTAAATTTGATCTAGTATTCCGGTTTCATGAAAAATTCAACCTGAATGAGGCACAGAAATTGGGTAATCAATCAAGTGCCAATTTTGCCAATTTAAAAATCTTATGATGTATTTAAATAAAAATCGACAAATAGTATTGTTTGTCTTCCTATTGCTATTTACTTCTTTATCAACCTATGCACAAAAGAAAATAAATTTTGATGAGGGATGGAAATTTCATTTTGGACATGCATCCGACCCATCGAAAGATTTTAAATATGGTGTAGCCAATATTTATTCTAAATCTGGCGGAGCTTTTGAAACAGCCATTGATCCTGGTTTTATTGATACTGCATGGACGAACTTGAATCTTCCACATGACTGGGCTGTGAGTCTGCCTTTTGACAACAATCAAAATCTAGATGTTGAATCGCATGGATTTAAAAAGGTTGGCGGCTTATATCCTGAATCAAGTATCGGCTGGTATCGCAAACATTTTAAAGTTTCAAAAGCCGACTCAGGCAATCGATTTCAATTACAGTTCGATGGCATTTTTCGTAACGCAACCATTTGGGTAAATGGAATTTACACGGGTAATAATTTAAGCGGATACATTGGAGTGAATTACGATATCACTGATTTTATAAATTATGAAAGAGAAAATGTGATCACAGTTCGTGTTGATGCCTCTCAATATGAAGGCTGGTTTTATGAAGGCGCCGGCATTTACAGGCATGTTTGGCTAAACCAATTAAACAATCTACATTTTGATGATCATGGTGTTTTTGTTTCTTCCATCATAACAGATAAAAACGCAGTTATTAATATCGCATCAACTATCAGCAACACAGGTTTCAATGGAAATAAATTTTTATTGAGAACTTATATCACTGATCGTACTGGTAAAAAACTCAGCAGTATTGCTACACAACCCATCAACATTGAGGCAAAATCGCAGGCAACCCTTCATCAAAAACTTTCCTTAACTGACCCAACGCTTTGGGATTTAGAGAATCCTTACTTGTATAGATTAGTATCAGAAATCGTTGTTGCAGATAAAGTAGTTGATCAACAAACTAATAAGTTTGGTATACGCAGCATTCGATTTGATGCGAACGAAGGTTTTTATTTGAATGGAAAACATCTTAAAATACAAGGAACCAATAATCATCAGGACCATGCCGGCTTAGGTTCTGCTTTGCCAGATGCGATGCAATATTATCGGATCGATCTATTGAAAAAAATGGGAAGCAATGCATATAGAACCAGCCATAATGCACCCACTCCCGAATTACTAGATGCCTGCGATAGCTTAGGTATGCTAGTTTTAGACGAACAGCGATTATTGAATAGTAGTAATGAATATATTGATCAATTTGAAAGACTAATCAAGCGCGATCGCAATCACCCATCGGTATTTATCTGGTCCATCGGAAATGAAGAAGG
>CAIJLK010000039.1 GCA_903821465.1 uncultured Bacteroidota bacterium
ATAATTGTTTTTAGTAAAACAGTGGGTTACTTATTTCTGGAATTTCAACAACAAATTTGGTTGAATACCATGCTGATAGTTTGATGTGTTGAAGATCGCAACACCAAATGGCTGATCAACTAAACTGCTGAAATCGATATCCTGTTTCAATACATCTGGAGTTTTCAACAAACGCTTAAATTCTAAGATCCAACCAGATCCAGTATAAGTAGCTTGAGCAGAAATATCTGAACGGCCCATTGTTAAAGGAGCTGAGATAAATGAAGGAATACATTTTGAACCAACTGCAACACCAGTTGTAGCATCATCTGTGTATTCTGTTTTACCTGTTGGATCTAAAGTTCCACCAGCATAAGTCAAAACACCTGTACTACTAACACCTGTAACTTTTAAAGCCTTTCCACCTGGTAAAGTATCGGTAGCTAAATAATATTTTGCACCAACTGCATCAGGAACGATCCATTTTGGAACTGTAACTGCTGCTCCAGTACCATCCAATTTTAAACTCTGAGAGTTATTGAAAGCACCATTACTTAAATTGGTGTTGGTATTAACATAAGAAGTTGTAAAAGGAGATGGAGGAACCAAATCATCTGCGTGACGACCGTTTCCAGATCCACCTACTGTATCAGTTACTGAAGGACCACCAGCCCAATCTTGATATTGGTCATCCATTTGTCCTTGAGGAAGATCTTTATTTAAATGACACCACCACATGTCAATTTTTTCATTTGCACCATTAGTATAGTGGTTTGCACTTTTGTTAGCAACCATTACACCAGCATAGTTTCTATAAGGAGTGAAAAGGTGGCAACTAGCATAACATGTTTGTGTAACAAATTTTGGAGTAGAGCCAGCAATATTCCATAACATCGCTAATTGGTCGCTGCCCATTCCTTCTTTAATTAAGTTACCGTTTACATCATAAGTTCTACCATTACCTCTTTGAGCCCATAATTTGGTAGTGGGGTTAAAATACCAAGGTTGAACCTGATAGTTAGAAGCATCAGCCCATTCTGCTAAGAAATAAATACTTGTTCCATCATACATAGAACGAAGGGTAGCGGGATATTGAATTCCTTGATATCCTGCAAACAAACCGTTTCCTGGATCTGGAACTGTAGGGGTAATTGACAGTTTAGTTGCATTATCCCAAATACCATCGATAACGCCATCGATTGTTGGAGCTACTGAAGTTTTGTAAGAAAGTAACTCATTAGTACTTGTAGTTGTTGGAGCAACAATCTGGGCATTTTTTGTGCAATACACAAAAAATACAGTCACTGCGATGAAGAAAGAGAGAACGAAAGTGGTTTTCATATATGTCTGTTTAGTTTTTAAATTTAAAGACCAACAAATGTTCAAACTTTAAGCAATGGTCTCAAATGATTGTTATCAGACAGTTTTATGACATAAATCATATTAAAAACAATCATTTATCAATTTATTGTCAGATTTTTTTAGACAAATCGTCTGAAACCCGCGTGAATACTAGATAAATGTTCAAACATTTAAATTTAAGACAAAAACGTCCTTTGTTAAAAAAAAGTGTTTAAACAATAAAATATTTATTTATTTTTTGGGTCCATACATAAAAAAGCCTCCGAATAATCGGAGGCCTGTCCTTAAATATAAAACACAAATGAAATTAATGGGTCTGAACTACTTTTTTAATACCGTAGCTTCTATTCAAATTAAAACCAAGTGAAAAATTTCCTAGTTTCATTTGATTCAAATTAGCACTCAACTGAGTAATATTAGATGAAGTTGATGCACTTGAAATAAAGAATTGAAAAATGTGTCCGCCAGTATCCCAATCGTATCCTAATGATAATACATCGGGTTTATAATTTAGTGCAGAAGCAGTTTCGTCTAACAAATCTTTATATCCATTCAACTGACGTGTATATTCCAAAGTGATGGCAGTTTTGTGAGATAATTTCATTCTACCTCCAATACCCAGAGAGAAAATGTTATTGGTATTGTTAATGCCATAAGGAACATAGTTGTAGTGGATATAGGAAGGAATCAATTGTAAAGAAAAGTTTTCACTGAATTTCCTTGCGATCAAAATCTGATGTATAAAAGATAATCTATTCCAGGCTAGATCATCAGGACTAGGACCTTCTGAGGCATCCCAGTGCATCATTGAAAACCAGGAAATAGTAATAGGAATATTTTTCTTCCCAGATTGTTGTCTAACCAATTTTAATTTTGCCCAAGTCTCGAATTGCGCATTCCCGGTTGCAGCAACTCCTGTATTCAACCAGTCTGTAAATGAATAGTCGAAAGACATATAGGTATTCGCGAACCCAGAATTCAACCCGAATAACTGTGCAACGTTTGTTAATCCTTTACCTTCTTTCCAAAGATATCCAAAGCGGTGACTGATCATGAACTGCAAGTTGCCTTTTCCTGTCATTTCAACACTTTGTAAATTGATAATGCGTGTTGATTTAAAAGTAGCCGTTGCAATATTCGTTTTAACTTTCAAAGAGTCTTCCTTAGCCAGGTCTCCTAACAAGTCCTGCGCATTTGCTTTAATAATAAAGCAAAATGCTAGCATAAAATATAATAATGTTTTTTTCATGTTAATGTTTTTATCCTGACTCAATTAGTTTAATTGAAATACAATAGCAGCATCGATTGGAGTATAATCAGCCAATTTAGGCTTAACCAATCCTGGGATGTCAATTGCATAATCTTCTGCTTTGATTTTGAAAGAACAATCAAATGTTACTGCTTTACCTTTTACAGTCATTTTAACTGGTGCTTTAAAATCATGTGTAACTCCATGTAAAGTAACCTGACCTTCAGATGACATATTGTAAACACCATCTTTAGTTAATTGGTCTTTATTAAATCCAGTCAATTTTCCTTTAAAAGTCGCATTCGGATATTTATTGCTATGCAAATAGTTCTCGTTAAAATGCTCTTCTAATAATGCGTTATTAAAGTGAAAGGTTTTCATTGGAACTAATAAAGCAACTTCACTAGTTTCTACTTTAAGCACTGCAGTTCCTTCTTTACTCAATGAAGCATAATCTTTGTGACTTAAATCTTTATTAGGATTGAAGTAGATATTAGCATCTCTAGTTTTATATGTTTGCGCATTAATCAGGTTAGCAACTAGAATAAAGAAAAATGCGAATAAGGTGAGTTTTTTCATAAAATGTTTTTTAAATTTTGTGGGTAATAATTAAATATTAAAGTGGCAGACCTTGTGTGATCCAAGCCAAAAATGTTGATGTGGTAGTAGCGTCTAAACTTAATGTTCCACCTTTATGTCCGGTTGCTCCAGAACTTGCCATCATAGTAGATAGCTGATCTTTGTCTGCAAGCATTTTGGCATAATCCATATTTGGTCCGAGACCGCCGTGACAAGCAGCTCCTTTACATACTTGTTTGTAGATAGGAACAATATTGATGGTATAAGTAACAGGGCCTGTAATTGGTGGTGGTACATAGTTATCTTTTGCTCCTTGTGAAACCCAAGTGTTAATAATGGCTGCTTGAGCTGGAGTAAAGAAAATACCTCCCTCACCAGGGTGATCACCACCATTCGCCATTTTACTAAATAAAGATGACCTAGACTGAATGGCGCCAAAATAAATAGTGTCCTTGATAGCAAAAGCTACCGCATTTGCAACTTTCCCATTAATATGACAACCACATGCACCTGAAGTTACAATTGGTACGATATCATCACGGAATGAAATAGATTCAAGTCCGTCTGCTGTAGGTTTGGTAATATCCTTATTGTTATTATAACAAGAGAAGAATAGCAGAACTCCGCCTATCACTCCCAGATATATTAATAATTTATTCATAAAATTTATTTTCTAGTTAGTATTATTTTACAATGATTTTTCCTGAATAAGTGTATTTGAAGATACCCGCACCATCTAATCCGTATTTCCAATTTGCAGGAATATTAGGATCGCTGAAATACCAACCTTTAATGATTGCTACATCAGATGGTTTTAAACCACCATCACTATAAGCCATATCACCCTGATTTTTAGCTGACCATACTTTAGTGCGAGGATTCGCTACCAAAATAGTAGTATCTACTCTAGATAATAAAGTACTAGCTGCGTTGTAATTATCGCCTTTCACATAGAAACTCTTTCCAGCTCCATTTACAAACACCACTGAACTATTAGAACGAATTGATTTAGGTGCCAAAATATCTAATAACTGATCGTCGTAACTATTCAATGGACCGCGTCCACTAATTGCTGAAACAGGAGTAGCAAAGGTTGCATAAGGTCTGAAACTTGCATTTGCTAAAGTATCGGCATAGAATTTACGCACGCTATCCTTATAACTATTCCATACAGAAGTTAGCTTAGGATCTTTTAACTGAGGATAAGTTGTAATTGCACCAGAAGTTTGGTTTTGGAAATAGAAAGTAGCAGAATCAGCCGTAGTTAATGCGCCTAATAATCCTTTTCTAGCCCATCCACCAGTTGCTGTTGCAGCGTTATGACAGTTGCCAGAAGAACATCCAATACCTATTAATGCAACTGCTGCAGGACGATAGTCTTCCACACCAGGATAATCTTTAGCGCCATTTTTAATCCAGTTATAAATAATTGATTTTTCTGTAACAGTTAAATCAACACCATAATTAATTGGAGGCATTGCTTTATTTAAATCGCTTGTGGTAACTAATTGGAATAACTGACTTGCTTCGGGATTTCCAACTACTACCATACTTTTTACACTCTCATAAGTATCTAAAGTTGGTAACACTCCACCAGTACCATGACAACCTGCAGAAACACAGTTGTTTTTAATAATACTCCTTACGCTTTTTGTAACAATGATATCATTGATGCCTGGCTTCGTATCAGCATAAGCAACAATAGTACTATCATAATAAGGTGAGAAAATTGTTGAATCTGGTTGATTCACTAGTGATCTTGAAACACCACTAGCATTGCTGCCATCTTTTTTACACTGTACCAAAAACAGTGAGATAAAAACCATACTGATAAGGCACAAGATGCCCTTTTGGTTGTAAACCGTTTTTTTCATACACTTAATTTTAATTTAATGATCTGGAGTAGTCGCGAATTGGTTTTTCATTTATGCTCCAATAATTACTTAGGTGGGATCTAAGTTTCGACACCAAAATTATTCGTGTTGAAATGACATTTAAATGATAAACGACACGATTTTTTATGATTTATATCAGGAATTTTTGTGTTGATTGTCATTCTTTTCAAAACCTGTTATTGTCAATTTTACATTTGATATAATTTATGTCACAACATTAATACAAAAAATGAAAAAGAAAATTATTTACACAATCGTCGCAATTGTAGTGATAGCAGGTATTTGGGTAGCATTAAACAGAGAGAAAGCTACACAGATGGTTGTTGATCTTGGAATGGCAATGACATCATCGGTTAAACATCGAAATCCATCTACTGAAAAAGCAAAATTTGAAATGACTGTTGATGCATTTTCAAAAGCATTTAAAGACAATGCCGTTGAAGCAAATAAACAATATATTAATCAAGCTGTTTTATTAGAAGGAGATATCACAACTATTTCTGGCGTTACAGTTACATTAAATAATGTTGCTTGTAATATCGACTCTACTGAAGTTGGTAAAATAAAAGATTTGAAAGTTGGATCAAAAGTAAAAATTCAAGGACTAGTAGTTGGCTATAACGACCTAATGGAAGAAATAGCATTGGCTCAGTGTACTATAAAATAAGTTTTAGTAATTCACAATCAATTGTCTGACCTTCCTAAACAAAGTTGAAACGTTGTTTAGGTAAGGTCAGCTTTTTTATATACAACTGCTAATACCCATTAGAGTGCAGAATAGATTGCTGGGTAGCCGTCCATTGTTGAGATGCTATATAAGTATTGATCGTATTTTTATACTGATTTTGCGCATAGAAAAATCTGAGCAATTCGTTTGATGGACCACTTAATCTTGGGTTTGCACTCATCAATCCATCCACCAAATTAGCAGTTAGCTGATCATTAAAATAGGCCATTCTTTTTAATGCAGCAAATGCATTCCCCCTGGCTCGAAATTCATACGAGCTACTAGTTAGGCTCACTATTTCATCTGCGAATTGTTTTTTACCTGTTGACATATAGGCAGTTTCTAACCAACGGATCTTTACATGTTTGCCAAGGTTCCCTTCTACGTTTTTTGTAAGACTGAGATAGGTCGCAGTTTTAGAAGCATTCAAAGCAGAAAGTTTTTGCAGCGCTCCTTCAATTACTTCATAAGATGAATCAGACAGTAATTTTTCAAATTCAGGAACCACCCCAGCAGTAACCGGATTCACATTTCTCAAAGCTGCCTTTCTAACATTTACATCTTTATCAACTAATGCAGTTTTGATCATCGGAACACTTTGTGCATCTTTTGCCAATTGGGCAATTACTTCCGTTCTTATAGCAAAGAATTTTTCTGTATTAAAAGCTTTTTCTAGCACAAGGCGTTTTGTATCTATATCAATTCCTCGCATAGCTACAACTGCATCGTATCGATCCAACATATTAGCTGCTTTAATAGCTTGTGATGCAAGCATCTCAAAAGACTTTTCAAAAGCACAAGACTTCATCACTTCATTAGCAGGATCGAATAATATATAATCAATTTTCTTAGCTCCAGTATTTACAATATTTATAATTTCTGTTTGTTCTTGAATGCTGTACATTTTTTTAAAACTTGTACCGTCAGCATAATATACTTCTATCCAGATAGGCATTTTATACAATCCATTTTTATAGCCAGTAACTTCTGTCAATGCCTGTGTTTGTTTTACAACCATTGTAAGATTAGTTCCCGATTCTGTATAACTAACATGATAGGCAGGTTCTCCTCCACGATTAAGCCACTCATTCCAAAACCAATCTAATTGCATGCCCGTTGTTTCTTCAAAAGCAATTAACAGATCATGTGTATCAACATTCTGGTAAGCATGCTTTTCTAAATAATGTTTGATGGCTTTATTATACACTTCCCTCCCTCCAACAACTTGCTTCAACATATTCAATACAAATGCACCTTTACCATATACACGGGTACCACCACCTTCACTATGCGCAACTGCAAATTTATTTTTCAACGACTCATCAATCGATGCATTTTCTGCACCACGGCGCGACCAATTAAAATAATCTTCTCCAAATACTTCACGTTCAAACATTTGATTATAATAAGTGGCAAAGCTTTCCTGCAACCACTGATGTGCATCGCTCAAAGCCGTTACACAATCACCAAACCATTGATGCGCTAATTCGTGTGCATTTACTCCTACATAATTTCTATCAATTAAACCCCTACTATCTACTGCATAAAAATCGCCATAAATAGTAGCCGTTGTATTCTCCATTGCACCAAACATATAATCCTGTACAGGAATTTGCGAATATGATTCCCATGGATATGTAACACCAATTTCTTTCTCGAAAAAATCTACCATGGCTTCGCTGTATTGATATACCGGCTCAACACGTTCTTTCCATTCTGGATAATAATATAAATGCATGGGCACCCCTGAAGCAGCATGCGTTTCTTTAATATCATACTTTCCAATTCCCAACATGATCAGATAGGGAGAATGCGGGTGACTCATTGCATAATTCCAGGTATTGGTTCCGTCTGCATTTGCAATAACATTCACCAATTTCCCGTTCGATAAAACTTTATATTCCTTATCGAATGTTACACTCATTTCTGTTAGTAGCTTATCGTTCCGCTCATCGTACATGGGGATCCAATTTCTATTATCGATTTGCTCACCCTGACTCCAAATTTGTTTTCTACTTAAATTATTTTTATCATTCCATCCAATGAAATATAAGCCCACTCTCGGATTAGCCTCATAGGAAAGAGTCATATTATATTGTGTGTTCCAAACTAATGGATTATCTGGCATAATAGTTATTCCATCATTATCTGTTTTGTATTTAACTGCAGTGCCATTTATAGTAATTTCTTTCACCAGCATTTTAATGCCATCCAAGAAAAAAGAATTCACTGTAGGGCGAAGTGAGCTAAATTGATAATTTACTTTACCTATCACTAATCCTTTAGGAGCATCGAACATCAATGACACTTTTATTTTACTGAAGTCTAGCTGATGGTCTCTCGGAACCGAAGCGCCATCTTCAATAAAACTTGAGGTTCTTAACTGTGCTTGCATAGAAAAACTAGCAACAAAAAGTAGTGTTGAAAATAGGATCTTTTTCATATTATGGTAATTGAGAACTGCCAAGATAGGCATTAATCAATTTTTCCAAGTTCGAAAATGATTGTCGGAAATGTTCCCATTAATGGATGTAAGTTTGGCATAGAAAGTATTCATATGTCTAATAATTCTGTTGAAAAAAATAATGATACTATTAAATGGGGAATCATTGGATGCGGGAATGTTACTGAATTCAAAAGCGGTCCGTCATTTAATAAGGTAGCTAATTCATCATTGGTTGCAGTCATGCGCCGAGATGCAGAAAAGGCAAAGGATTATGCCATTCGCCACCATGTTCCAAAATGGTATACCGATGCAAAATCCTTAATTGAAGACCCGGAAGTAAATGCCATTTACATTGCCACACCCCCAAATGTTCATGAAGCATATGCTATTGCTGCTATGCAAGCTGGCAAACCCGTATATGTTGAAAAGCCGATGGCGCTTGACCTTGCGGCTTGTATTCGTATGAAAGAATTTTCAGAGAAATCTGGCGTGAAACTTTCTATTGCACATTATAGAAGAGCATTGCCGATGTTTTTAAAAGTCAAATCCTTGATCGATGAAAAAGCAATTGGGGACATCAAATTGGTTAATCTTAGAATGATGCAGCCAGACCAATCAGTAATGATCGCAAAAACTTCAGAAAACTGGCGAGTAGATCCGAGCATCGCTGGAGGAGGTATTTTTTACGACCTGGCGCCGCATCAATTAGACTTGGTTCATTATTTTTTTGGGAAAGAAAAATCATCCTGTGGTATTGCAACGAATCAGGCAGGTTTATATAAAGCAGAAGATATTGTAACTGGCAGCATGTTATTAGAGAATAATATTATTTTCAACGGACTCTGGTGCTTTACTGTTCCTGAAAATTTAGAAGAAGACTTATTTGAGATAATAGGTTCACAGGGTCGTATTTGTTTTCCGGTCTTTGGCAATACTATTGAGGTGGAAATAAAAGGAAATAAAGAACAAATAAGTTTTGCTAAAGAGCCTCATATTCAAGGACACATGATTGCAAAAATTGTTCAATATTTTTTAGGAACTGGACCTAATCCGTGTTCAGCTGCTGATGCCATTCAATCCATGGAGCTGATGGAGAAATTTGTGTATGGGAAATAAACCAATATCTTGCACGAAATAGAAATGATGTCAACTAAAATAACGGTCAAGGATAATGGTTCTCTGAAGATTGATGGTGATTTTGAAATTGTAGATAAAGAAGGAAAGACTTATAACCTTCAAGGAAGAGAAGTTATAAGTCTTTGCCGTTGTGGTTTAAGTAAGAACAAACCTTTTTGCGATGGTGCTCATAATGGCCATTTTTTACATGAGGCCATTGCATTTGATCTGCCTCCTAAAAAAACAGCATAAGTTTTATAATATTTCAACTTTTGTCATTACATCACCACCTTTAATTTGATCGATCACTTCAACGCCATCGATCACTTTACCAAAACAGGTATGCACTCCATCTAAATGGCGTACACCGGCGCGTTCATGGCAGATGAAAAATTGTGATCCGCCTGTGTTTCGTCCGCGGTGAGCCATTGATAGTACACCACGATCGTGGATTTGTTTTACACCCTTGGTTTCGCACTCGATGCTATAACCAGGTCCGCCTGCACCAGTTCCATCTGGGCATCCACCCTGAACCATAAAGTTGGGGATCACACGGTGAAAAGTAAGTCCATTATAAAACCCTGCATTCACCAACTTTTTAAAGTTTGCTGCTGCAATGGGTGCATCATCATCGTATAATTCAAAAGTCATCACCCCCTTGGCTGTATGAATTTTGCCCTGTGTTAATTTTTGTTCGCTCATGATTAAATATTTCTGCGAAACTACATTTTTATCTGCTACCCGTAGCTTTGCAACAGATCCTAATAATTGAATCTTGAAGAAACACGAGGAAATATTTCAGTTTAATGAGATTGATATTCATTTATGGATACCAGATCAAGCGGAATTGCAATTTGCTTATCGGGAAGATGCTATGCAAACAGCATTCCCTTATTGGGCAAAGCTTTGGCCTGCTGCATTTGTGCTCACTAATTTTTTATTGGACCATCCAGACTTAATTAAAAATAAATCTGTTGTAGAAATTGCGGGGGGCCTGGGTCTGCCTTCCTTATTTGCTTCCCGTTTAGCAAGTAATGTTATATGTAGCGATTACGATGCTAAAGCAGTTGCGTTTATTGAAGACAATATTGCTTTAAATGGTATTCGAAATATGGTTGCAGCGCAAATTGACTGGACCGATTTTCCTAGCACTCTTGAGTTTGACCTGCTGATACTGAGTGATGTCAACTATAATCCGGGCGACTTTGACATATTACTAAAGTTGATAGACAATATGCTTGCAAAAGGAGTTTCCATCATTTTAAGCACCCCTCAAAGGTTGGCTGGCCGCAGATTTGTTGAGCAGTTAATCCCTTTTTGTGTATTGAATGAAGAAATCTGGTGGAAACAAATTGCAGTAAACGTTTTGGTACTAAAAAACCAATAATTCGTTTGTATTTTCACGGCTTAATAAATCAGCAATATGGAGGGTGTAAAAAATATTATTTTCGATCTAGGAGGCGTTTTTCTAAATATTGATTTTTCAATCACCGAGAAGGCATTTATAGAATTGGGGGTGGACCAGTTTTCTGACATGTTCACACAACACCATTCCAATGATTTGTTTGTGGAATTAGAGACGGGAAACATTAGTCCCGACGCATTTTATGCTGCATTCAGGGCCAGAACTGGCACTAATTTAAGCGATGAGGACATCAAAAATGCATGGAATGCACTCTTACTCGATTTCAGAATACCTAGTCTTGAATGGCTAAAAACCATCAAAAGCAAGTATCGGATCTTCTTATTTTCTAATACGAATAAGATTCACCACGATGCATTTATGGAAATTTATCGGCAGCAAACCGGGGACACGGATTTCGATGCATTTTTCGAAAAAGCCTATTATTCTCAAAATCTAGGCATGCGCAAACCAAATCCAGCACCTTTTTTACATATACTTAAAGAGCAAAATCTTAATGCTGCTGAAACTTTATTCATTGACGATACCATCAAAAACATAGAAACAGCCAAGTTGCTTGGTATGCAAACTGTGCATCTCCAATGGCCGCAAACATTGCCAGATCTAGATTTGTAAGTGTAAGGAAACTAGGGCTTTAGCTCTTCAAATTCAATATACTCCTTGTCGGCAATAGGCTTAGGAGCTTTCTCCGGTTCAGCTTTGGGCTGAGACTGTTGCTGTTGAAAATTCTGTTGCTGCTGCTGCATTTGCTGCATTTTCTCTCTCATTTGAGAACTTGCTTTGCCAACTGGGATTATCAGTTCAAATACCAATTTATAAACTAGGTAGGTAACCAGTCCGTAAAAAATAAGCTTGATCATATTAAAACAAAGATAAGAATCCCAGACACTAGAGATGTTAAAGAGATGAAAAACGGTATAAACCCCCTTTAAAAAGGCATAGAGCATGATATATGGCTAAAACCAGATTTGGAAGTAATCGATCAATTTCCTTACATTTGCATTAGAAATAAACAATTGAAGGGAACGGCTACCGTTCCCTTCTCCTTTTTACATACCCGAAGTTTAAGCAAAAAACCGGGCTTTATTCGCAGTAAAACCTGCGGAATTTTTGAAGATGGAAGAAAGAATACAACAAATAGAATCACTAATTGGCCAAATACTGGCTGAAGAACCAACTTATTTTTTGGTTAGTGTACAAATTAAGCCCACCAATAATATTAAAGTGTTTTTTGATGGCGACGAGGGAATCTCTATTGAAAAATGTGTGAAGTTCAATCGTGCGCTTTATAAAATAATCGAAGAAAAAGGATGGTATCCAGAAGGCGAATTTTCTTTAGAAATTTCTTCCGCCGGAATTGGAGAGCCCTTGCTTTTACATCGTCAGTATTTGAAAAATGTAGGAAGGGATCTGGAAATTATTTTTACGGATGATTCAGTAAAAATAGGCACGCTGATGGCAGTTACCGCAGAAGATATCTTGATTCAGTCAACTGAAGGAAAAGGTAAAAAAGCAGTAACACAACAATTGCTTATTCCTTTTAATAATATAAAATCAACAACGGTTCAAATTAAATTTTAATCAGCTGCAGATAGTTTGCAGATCGAAAAAAAAATTAAGTTATGGCTAGTATCAACCTGATTGAGGCATTCCAGGAATTCAAAGACGCAGAGAATATTGATCGTCCAACGATGATGAAAGTTGTAGAAGACGTTTTCAAAACGCTTTTACGCAAAAAATTTGGAAGTGATGATAACTTCGATGTTATCGTAAATGCCGAAAAAGGCGATTTGGAAATTATCCGTCGCAGAATGATCGTAGACGATGGCGAAGTGTTGGATCCCTTGGCAGAAGTGGCTTACACGGATGCTGTAAAGATTGAACCCGACTTTGAAGTTGGTGAAGAATTATACGAAGAAATAGATATACTTGATTTTGGCCGCAGAGCAATTCTTGCTGCTAAACAAACTTTGGCTAGCCGTATCAGCGATCTTAAAAAGAATGTGTTGATACAGAAATATGGTGCACGTGTTGGTGATATCATCAGCGCTGAAGTTTACCAGGTTTGGAAAAAAGAAGTTTTATTATTAGATGAAGAAGGCAATGAATTGATCCTTCCAAAATCTGAGCAGATCCCTCAAGATTATTTCAAGAAAGGCGAGAACATTCGTGCTGTTGTTGCAAGAGTTGATCTAAAAAACAATAATCCAGTAATCATACTTTCTAGAACAAGTCCACTGTTCCTTTCTAAATTACTTGAGATTGAAGTACCAGAAATTTTTGATGGTTTAATCGCTATCAAGAAAATCGTTCGTGATCCGGGTGAAAGAGCAAAAGTGGCTGTTGAAAGTTATGACGATCGTATTGATCCAGTAGGTGCTTGTGTGGGTATGAAAGGAAGTCGTATTCATGGTATTGTTCGTGAATTGAAAAATGAGAATATCGACGTAATCAATTTCACAACCAATATTCAATTATTGATCCAACGTTCTTTAACTCCTGCTAAAATCAGTTATATCGAATTAGATAACGATAAAAAACATGCAGAGGTTTATTTGAAAGCCGATCAGGTTTCATTGGCTATTGGTCGCCGAGGTGTTAATATCAAATTGGCTTGCGAATTAACAGGATATGAAATCGACGTCTTCCGTGAAGATGAAGAAGTAGTAGATGAATTTGATATTGACTTAGAAGAATTCAGCGATGAAATTGAAACATGGATCATCGACGAATTCAAGCGTATTGGTTGTGATACTGCACGAAGCGTTCTGAAAGTATCGGCTGAAGAGTTGGAAAGAAGAACCGATTTGGAGAAAGAAACCATTGCGGAAGTTCGTAAAGTATTGGAAGATGAATTCAATACAGAAGAATAAGCAGCTTAATAGAAGCTATCTTTGTCTGAATCTTGATGTGTATCAGATTCTGGGGATAGAATAAGAGATATATAAAAAATAGGGTTAGGCCCTGTTTTGTTGACTAAAAAAAACTGAATGTCAGATCTGAAATTACCAAGACTGTTAGCAGCCGCCAAAGAATTCAACATTGGTCAGGATACCCTGATCGAATTCTTGGTGAAGAAAGGATTTAGTCGTGACGACCTGAAGCCTACTGCAAAGCTTACAGAAGACCATTACTATGCTTTACAGGCAGAGTTCCAAAACGATAAACAGGCTAAGAATAAGGCCGATCAAGTAGAGATACCTAAGGGAGCTCAAGGTGAAGCAAGAAAGAAAAAAGACGAAGAAGAGATCTCTTTCACAAAGAAAGAAGAAAAATCGCCTCGTACTGAACCAGCAAAACCTGTTGAAACTCCAGCTCCAGCTCCAGCCCCAGCTCCTCCAGTGGTGGTTGTTGCGCCAGTTGCCGTGGTTACAGTTGAGAAACCAGCAGAGCCGGTAATTGCACCAGTTATAGTAGTTGAACAGCCCGCTGTTGAACCCGCAGAACAAGTGGTTACGAAAATTGATGCCCCTGTAGTTGATGCACCAAAAGTGCTGAACAAGATTGATCTTTCTTCAATTGATTCTTCTACCAGACCAAAGAAATCGGCCAAGAAAACCGAAGAGCCAACCCCAGCACCTATTGCTGAGCCTAAGGTTCCCAAACCTGCAGCCGTTGCGCCAAAGCCAAAAACCGAGACCCCTCCTCCTGCTCCTATTGTTATCTCTGAACCTGAAGCTGGTCCATTGATCGAAAACATTAGAGCAGATAAATTAGAAGGTCCTAAAATATTAGGTAAGATTGACTTACCTATCAATAGCGATACTCGTCCGAAGCCAATGGGCAGGGATGAGAAACGCAAACGTAAACGTATTCCAGTTGACAAAAAACCAGATAATGCTGGTGGTGGTGGAAATCACCCACAACAGCATGGAACCCAAACCGGTGCAGCTAGCGTAGGTGCTCCTGCTCGTCCATCTGGACCAAACCGTCCGATAGTTCCTGCTAATAATAGAGGCGGACAACAAGGCGGCGGCGGTGGTGGATTTAATCGTGGCGGTCAAGCTGGTGGAAACAGCCGTGGCGGGGGTCAGAGTAGAGATCGTAACGCTCCTCCTCGCAGAGATGAGAACAAAGAAATTGATCAGAAAGCAATTCAAGAAAAAATACGCGAAACACAGGCCAAATTATCTGGAACTGGTGGACGTGGTAAGAGCTTAAAAGCTAAATATCGTCGTGCAAAACGAGATGAAGCAGCTGAGCATATGGGCGAAATGACCGAAGATAACAGACTACAGGTTACTGAGTTTGTTACCGTAAGTGAATTATCGAACTTAATGGATGTAAGCTTTGCTGATGTGATCGGAAAATGTATGGGATTAGGTATCATGGTATCTATTAACCAACGTTTGGATGCAGAAGTAATTGAGTTGGTTGCTAGCGAATTCGGATTTGAAGTGGAGTTCATTGGCCTAGAAGATGATGAGGAAATGGAAGACGACGATGACGATGAGGCTGATATTGAAGCCGTTGAACGTGCTCCAATCGTTACAATTATGGGTCACGTGGATCATGGTAAAACTTCTTTATTGGATTATATCCGTAATGCAAACGTAGTAGCGGGTGAGGCCGGTGGTATCACACAACACATCGGTGCTTATGAGGTAACACTTCCAAACGGAAAAGCCATTACCTTCTTAGATACACCGGGTCACGAAGCCTTTACAGCAATGCGTGCTCGTGGTGCTAAAGTAACGGATATCGCAATCATCGTAGTTGCTGCAGACGATGCAGTAATGCCTCAAACCAAGGAAGCCATTAGTCACGCACAAGCTGCAGGTGTACCGATGATCTTTGCGGTGAATAAGATTGATAAAGACGGATCCAATCCGCAAAAAATATACGAACAGCTTTCTCAAATGAATATCCTAGTAGAAGCTTGGGGTGGTAAATTCCAGAACCAAGAATTGTCTGCTAAACAGGGATTGAATGTTGATTTGTTGCTCGAAAAAGTATTATTAGAGTCTGAAATTTTGAATCTGAAAGCTAATCCAGAAAGAGAAGCCACCGGTTCAATTATCGAAGCATCTTTAGATAAAGGTCGTGGTTATGTAGCCACCATGTTAGTTCAAAATGGTACGCTTCACCAAGGTGATCTGATCGTTTCTGGTCAGCATTACGGTCGCGTAAAAGCCATGTTCAACGAACGTAACCAACGTATCGATATCGCACCTCCATCAACTCCAGTTGTGATCTTAGGATTGAATGGTGCACCTCAGGCTGGTGAGAAATTTAAAGTATTCGAAGACGAAGCTGAAGCAAAAGAAGTTGCCACTAAACGTGCGCAAATTATGCGTGAACAAGGCTTACGTGCTAGAAAACACATCACATTAGATGAGATCGGTCGTCGTTTGGCGCTCGGTAACTTTAAAGAATTGAACATCATCATCAAGGGTGACGTGGACGGTTCTGTAGAGGCATTGAGCGATTCATTACAGAAATTATCTACCGAAGAAATTGCGGTGAGGGTAGTACATAAGGCAGTAGGTCAGATCTCTGAATCAGACGTATTGTTGGCAACAGCTTCCGATGCTATCGTAATTGGATTTAACGTTCGTCCGTCTATGCAGGCTAATAAACTAGCTGATACAGAAGGTGTGGAAATTAAATTATACTCTATTATCTACCAAGCGATCGACGAAGTGAAGAGTGCGATGGAAGGTATGTTGGAACCTAAATTCCAGGAGAAAATTACCGCTAACGTGGAAGTTCGTGAGGTTTACAAATTCGATAAAGCAACCGTTGCCGGATGTTTTGTATTGGAAGGTAAAATTGCCCGTAACAGTAAGATCCGTATTATTCGTGATGGTATCGTGGAGTATCCGAGAGGAGAAGGTCAGGCAGCTGAATTGGGCAGCTTGAAACGCTTTAAGGACGATGTGAAGGATGTGGCTACGAATACAGAGTGCGGATTAACTATCAAAAACTTCTCTGACCTACGAGTAGGTGATATTGTAGAAGCTTTCGAAGAAGAAGAAGTAAAACGTACTTTATAAGTTTGTTAAAAGCAGTTGTGAATCAGGCCGTGCGCGGCCTGATTTGCTATTTTTGAATGATATTGCAATCTATGAAGCAGGTATTAATTGTTATTTTATTGGTCAGCAGCTTTTTCAGTGCAGATGCACAAGCTAAAAGAATTGTGGCAGACAGGATTATTGCACAGGTAGGTGATAAAATTATCCTCCTATCGGATGTTAACAATGCCCTTTCAGATTTGAAGAGACAGGCACAGGGTCAGGATAATGTGATACTTCCAACTGAATGTCAGATTTTGGAAGGTCAACTGATTCAAAAAGCGCTTGTGCTTCAAGCTCAAAAAGATTCATTAACGGTAAGTGATGATGAGATTGAAAATGAAATGGAAAATCGTATCCGTAAATATGTTGCTTCCTATGGTTCTAAGGAAGTGCTTGAAGAGATCGCTGGTAAAACAATCTACCAGATGAAAGAAGATTTTAAAGAAGGCTTGAAAGATCAGAATTTGGCTGACCAAATGCGGGGCAAGATTGTCAATAATATTAAAATGACGCCAACCGAGGTTAAGGCCTTTTATAATAAAACACCAAAAGATAGCTTACCATTCTACGAAAGTGAGTTGGAAGTGAGTCAGATTATTGTTTCGCCTAAGGCCAATAAAGATGTTGAAGAATATGTTTCAAAGCAATTATATGATTACAAGAAACAAGTAGAATCTGGTGCAAAGAAATTTGAGCAATTAGTAAAGTTTTATTCTGAAGATCCAGGTGCAAAAGAAAATGGTGGTCAGTATAATTTGAATCGTAACGATAAAAATATGTGGGACCCCGCGTTCTTATCAGGCGCATTTCGTTTGAAAGAAGGTCAGATCTCAGGAATTATCAAATCAAAATTTGGTCTGCACATTATTCAAATGGTGAGCCGTGCAGGAGATGATGCTGTAGTTAGACATATCCTAAGAATTCCTCCAGTAGCCGATGAAGAGATTAATGAAGCAAAAGCTCATTTAGATTCTATCAGAGCTAAACTAGTTGATGGAAGCTTAAGTTTTGGTGCAGCAGTAAGCAAATTCAGCGATGATGAAGGAAGTAAATTTAGTGCAGGCGCAGTATCAGGAAGAGATGGAAGTAGTTTCATCACATTAGATCAGGTTGATAAAGAAATGGTCATTACATTAAAAGGTATGAAACCTGGTAGCTTTTCAAAACCACAAGTATTTACCGAAGAAAGAGGTGGCAAAAAAGTACGTATCATCTATTTAAAGACCAGAACAGAACCACATCGTGAAAATCTGAAAGAAGACTATAACCGTGTTGCTTCAAGGGCTTTAGAAGGAAAGAAAAGTGAAATCCTTGAAAAATGGTTTAAAGAGCATATTCCAACTTATTATATTTCAATCGACAAAGCGTATACCAATTGTGCTAGTTTGGATCAATGGAAGAAAGCCGCGATCGAAGAAAATAATTAGAAAATTATTCTATACAAAAAGCCCGTCACGATTCTTCGAGACGGGCTTTTTGTTTTATGAGGCCCGAGTGCTCGGGGCTAGGGTTATCGTACTCTCTTTCATGTTCTTCCACTCTTCACTCTTCACTCTTCACTCTTCACTTTTATCTTTTATCTTTTATCTTTTATCTTTTATCTTTTATCTTCTTCCTTCACTCTTCACTTTCTTCTATCCCTGCTTACGCACAAACTTTGTAAGAATAACTATCGTCTGACCTTCAATTTTTCCTTCAATTTGTTCGGTGTTTTCTTCTACTAAACGAATGTTCTTAACAACTGTTCCCATTTTAGCACTCATGCTGGTTCCTTTTACATCAAGAGATTTTGTAAGCACAATCGTATCGCCCTGTAATAAAACTGTTCCATTTGAATCTCTATGCAAATCAACGCTAGCATCATTCTCATGATCACCTGTTGCCTTTGCCCAGGCAAGATTATCATCATCTAAATAAAGCATGTCTATTTGATCAGCAGCCCAACTTTCTGTGCTTAACCGATTCAACATACGCCACGCAACCACTTGCACACCTGCAACTTCACTCCACATTGAACTAGTTAAACACTTCCAATGCTCCTGATCTAATTCAGCTTTTTTGTCGATTTGATTTTGACAAACCGCACATACCGCTATACAATTTGCTTCACTAGTTTTATCCTGTGGAGGCACTTCATATACTTTCACTGATTGATCCGAACCACAGAGCTCGCATTTGTTCTCGCTTCTATTTAGTATGATCTCTTCGAATTTCATTTCGTTAATTGAGGCCGCAAGTTAAATAAAGTATTTGTGAATTCAAGAGATTAAGATTAGTCTAAACTTGCTTTTATTGATGCTACTTCTCTTTCCATTTGGTTAATCAATACAGCATATTTTTCAATAAACATATTGGTTAAGTTTTGCGCTCTTTCGAAATCTTGTTCACTCTCTGAAGCAATTTCTAATTGCTCTAATATTTCCACAAGTTTGTTTGCATGCAACATTCCCAAAGAGCCTTTTAGTTTATGTGCCTTCATGTTAAGACCTAACAAATCATTTTCCTTAAGTGATTTTTCCAATTCACTGATGTCTTTTGTAGCGCCATTTAGAAAAAAACCCAGTATAACTATTGTGCTCTTGTTATTGCCTAATTCCGCAATCAGTTTAGTATTAAATAAAATTTCTTCTTCCATATTGTATCCGTGGAGATGGATTTCCTACTACAATATAGTCAATAAATATAAAAATATAGTTGAAAGCTATTTATCAAGAAACTGTCCAAACCATTTTCCTGAACTTTTTATAATCCTTTTCTGTGTATCAAAATCAACATGAACTAATCCAAATCTTGGGCTATATCCTTCTGCCCATTCAAAATTGTCCATTAATGTCCAAACGAAATAACCCTTTACATTTACTCCTTCATTTTTGGCTTTTAAAACTTGAGCAATATGGTCTTGTAAGTATTGAAGTCGCTCTTCATCATCCACTTCCTCATTAACAACAGCATCTGGGAAGGCTGCTCCATTTTCTGTTACAAGTATTTCTTTGATCGAGGGATATTTCTGAAGTCTTTTTAAAGCATTATAAATACAGGGAGGATATACTTCCCAATTCATAAGTGTATGCTGAACATTACGCTTTTTTGCTTTCACAATCTTTGCATGCAGAAAAGGCATGAAAGCTGAGTAGCTAACAAGTTCTCTGGTATAATTCTGAAGTCCAATAAAATCCATTTGAAATGCCAGTTTCTGTTCATCTCCGGGCTTAATAAACCTTTCGATTTTTTGGAGAATCTTAAGATCCCTAATCGGATACCCTAATCCTAACAAGGGTTCTAAAAAAAGTCTATTTAACAACGCATCTACTCTTATCACGGCTTTTGCATCGCGTTCATGATCTTCTCTTAATGGCGCAAGATCAGAATAGGAAAAAGTTGTTCCAATTTTAAAATTTGACTCAAAAGAACGAATGATTCTTCCTCCTTCTGCCTGGCACATCGCTGCATGGTGTGCGGCCGCTAAAAAATTACTCAAGCCTTTTTTACCCGGTGCGTGAACCCCTAAAAAATATCCTGCCCCAGTAAAAACCATGGGCTCATTTAAAACCATCCAATGCTTAACACGATCTCCGAAATGATTTAAGCAACAATTCACAAACTCACTAAACCAATTAATAATTTCTCGATTGGTCCACCCCCCTTTCTTTTGCAACGCTTCAGGCAAGTCCCAATGATACAATGTGATCCATGGTTCAATTCCTAGTTCCAAACAAAAATCAATCACGCGGTTATAATAGGCGATCCCCTTATAATTAATAGTACCTATCCCATTGGGTAAAACGCGACTCCATGCTATCGAGAAGCGATAATTGGGGATATTCATTTTTTTAATAAGGGCAAGATCTGAAGTATACTGATGATAAAAATCACAAGCAATATTTGCGTGTTCCCCATTTGCAATTTTTCTTCTCTTCTGAGAAAAACTATCCCAGATCGACATTCCCTTACCATCTGTATCATGAGCCCCCTCTATTTGATATGCCGCTGTAGAAATGCCCCAGCTAAAGTCGTTCCCAAATTCTTCTTTAGAAAAATGCATCGATTATTCGGCTAATTGCGTGAGGATTTTGCCAAAAGTTTTGGCCTTTAATTTTTTCAGAGTTGGAATTCCATCACCCAAAATGGCAGTCTGCTGTGAAGTTTTTGTGCCATACTCTTTGAGAATATTATTGATTATTTTTTCTGTTTCATCAGGATAATTAACCAATATTTTTTGACTACTATCTAACCAATTTTGAATAGTTGAGATATGTTTTTTCTTTAGGCTTTTAATAACTGGTACACCCATCTTTTTTAGAGCTGCTGCATTACATTGTTGCTCGTACTGCCCCTTCATAGGAATCACCAATAATTTTTTCTTTAAGTAAAGTGCTTCTGCCGGAGTTTCAAAACCAGCCCCAGACAGTATCCCAGTACAATTAATGAAGCTATCTATGAAGGCTTCATTATTAATTGGTTGAATGCGAACATTTTTAACCCGATAGGTTTTCTTACTATGTTTACTAAATACTTCCCACTCAATGCCATTACAAATACTCAGGACCTGAATGATCTTCTCATCGCTATATGCTGGAAGATAAACGGTGTAATGGGACTTTTTTTGTGGCTTAGCTTCACGGATCTGTTGCCTAATAACAGGTGTAAAAATTTGTTCATCATATTTTTCAAAATGAAATCCATAAGATGCGGTTACAGGCGCATAGTTACGCAATACAGCCTTCCCAATTACATCCGTTTTCTTTGGCTTGGGAGATTTTTTATTGATCACGGCCGACTGGTGACTTAGCCCAATACAGACCTTGTGTTTTTTCTTACAAGCCCAAGAACTAACTGGCTCAAAATCGCTGATCACTAAGTCATAGTCTTCAACAGGCAAACTATTAATTTCATTAAATAGTTGTTTCAAATTGGCTTTCTGATAAGTATCAACTATATCAATACCCCCTTTTTTACCGAAGATAAAACTCAGTCCCTTGAATCTATATTTAATAGGATATGGCAAATCAACGTCTGCCTGAATGCCACTAATTAAAATGTCGAGCTCTCCCTTCTGTTGTAGAATTGGAATAATATCTCTGGCTCTACTAAGGTGCCCATTGCCTGTACCCTGAATGGCATATAAAATTTTCATTAATGCTTCATTAAATTAAACTCTTCTAAAAGATTGTCGAAAATTTGATTGTTATTCAGCTCTTCCTCTTCTATAACATTTGATTCCTTTAGTTCTGCAGGATCAAATCGATAGATCTTCCACTCACCATTATTATATTCTAATGAAGTTAGATTTTCTATCCAATCCCCGCTATTCAAATACATGATCTTACCATCCGCATTTACAATTTCGCGCATTTCAGGTTGATGAATATGTCCGCACACTACATATTGGTAATTATTACTGATCCCGATATCTGCTGCAGTATTTTCGAAACTATTAATAAATTTTACAGCAGATTTTACGCTATTCTTAATCTTCTTTGATAAGGAGATTTTTCCTTTATGAAAAATCTTTTCTGAAACAAAATTTACAACTCGGTTAATTAGGATCAATGTATCATACCCAACGGCTCCAAGCTTTGCTAACCATTTGCTATGTTGCATTGTTATATCAAAAACATCCCCATGAAAGAACCAAGCTTTTTCATCATTCTCCAATTCTAACACTACTTTGTTTACGATACGCAAGCTTCCCATTTTCCATCCCGAAAATCTGCGTAACATTTCATCATGGTTACCTGGGATATAATAAATTTTAATGCCTTTACTCATCCAGCCCATCAAATGTTTCACCACTTTCATATGGCTCTTAGGCCAATACCTTTTGCTGAACTGCCAGATATCAATGATGTCGCCATTGAGAATTACGGTCTTTGGCTTTACTGATTTTAAGTAATGAAGTAGCTCTTTAGCGTGACAACCGTATGTTCCCAAATGAATATCGGAAAGAACTAGGACATCAATTTTACGCCTGAGTGATTTATCCATTAATGGATTTTATGAATTTTAAGAGCAGGTGAGAATATGCTCAAAAATGGTAAAAGGATCCTTACAGATAATTGAAGAAAGAAGTATTTAATGTCTTTCATTTTGCAAGAGTTTTATTCAGTACAAAATAAAGAAAGAAGTTTAACCAAAAGGTTACCGAATTGTTACCAGAATGTTACCGATCGAAATTTACTAGTGGTATTTTTAGTCTATAATTCTTATTTTTAAGAATGAAAAAACAATTCCTGCCTTGCCTATTAGCATTATTGCTAAGCCAAAACCTATTTTCTCAAAAATTCGTTTCAGTAAAAGGAAAAGAGATTATTGGAACTGATGGAAAGCCAATGATCATCAAAGGCACTAACCTTGGGAACTGGCTTGTTCCTGAAGGGTATATGTTTAAATTCAATCAGACATCCTCAGCGAGATTAATTAATGAGGCTTTTTCTGAATTATTCGGACCTGCAGAAACCAAAAATTTTTGGAAACAATATCTCGCAAACTATATCACAAAAGCTGACATCAGATACTTACGCGTTCTCGGAATGAATTCTATTCGTGTGCCTTTTAACTATCGGCTATTTACTGATGAATACTATATGGGTGGGAATGGAATTCAAAGGGGATTTGCTTTGCTAGATTCTGTAGTGAATTGGTGTGAGGAAGAAAACTTGACAGTTCTTTTAGATATGCATGCTGCTCCCGGGGGACAAACTGGAGATAATATCGACGATAGTTATGGCTATCCCTTTTTATTTGAAAGCAAGGATGATCAGGATTTGCTTTGCAGTATATGGACAAAAATTGCTGCTCATTATAAGAACAATACCACTATCATGGGTTATGACCTATTCAATGAGCCCATACCTCATTTCATGGATACTGCTCATTTGAATCCTTTACTGGAACCTTTATTTAAAAAAGTAACAGCGGCAGTTAGAAAGGTTGATAAAAACCATTTGATCTTTTTAGAAGGAGCACAATGGGCTTCCAATTTTTCTTCATTTACAAAACCTTTCGATGATAAGCTGGTTTATCAGTTTCACAAATATTGGACACCTACCACTATCGATGTAATACAGTCTTATATTGACTTTCGCGACAAATACAATGTGCCTATTTATTGCGGTGAAACCGGAGAAAATGACGATATATGGATTGAAAGTTTTCGAAAACTATTAGAGCAAAATAATATTGGCTGGCATTTTTGGCCTTACAAAAAAATGAACAATACCCGTGGCATTGTAAGTTTTGCGCAACCCGCCAATTACGATTTGATCAGCAAGTATGCAGATACAACAAGAAGTAATTTTGATCTGGTGAGAAAAAATAAACCTGCTCAAATAGAGCAGGCTAAAAAAGCTTGGTATCAATTTCTTGAAAATTGCAAGTACGAACATATCATCCCAAATAAAGGATATATTAAGGCACTGGGTTTGAAATCAGATTTTTAATTGCCCCTTTTCCTGCTTTTTTCAAGTCATGTATTTAGTGTTGCTAAATTTTGGGAAGCTTATATCCGTTATGATATTGTTTTAATAAATAAGCATCATTGACTGACTGATCAGTGAATTGTGATTTGGTTTTATCCCAATACAATTTCTGTCCAGAACGATAAGAAATATTTCCCATCTGTGCAACAGTTGCCACATGCGCGCCTGCTTGTATAGAACAATGCAAATCAGCAACATTTCTAGACTTCACTGTGTCTACAAAATTTACCCAATGTTTTTCAAGTCCATTATCAGATGATTTTTGATATGGCTTACTAACTTTGTTTTTACCCTGACGTTCTTCAATCACTTCCCAACCACCACGAGTTAAAATAAGGGTGCCATTATTCCCAATAAAAGCAATACCATGATCGCGATTATAAGAACCATTATCGATACCCATGGCTGAATCCCAAACTAAATTGAATCCATCAAACTCATATAAAGTAGTAAGCGTATCAGGGGTTTCTTCGGCTAATTCTGGATAGGCAAATTTTCCTCCCAAGCCAACAATTGATTTTGGTAATTCTGCTTTCATGCCTAATAATGCATAATCCAACAAGTGTACTCCCCAATCTGTCATTAATCCACCCGCATAATCCCAGAACCAGCGGAAATGGAAATGAAAGCGACTTGCATTGAAAGGCATTGTTGTAGCGGGTCCTAGCCATTGTTTGTAATCTACTCCAGCAGGTGGCAAGCTATCAGCAACTACTGGTTGAGGACGCATCCAACCCTGATAGCACCATACTTTAACGGTGCGAATATTTCCTAACTGACCAGAATGAACAAAGTCAATTGCATCTTTAAAATGCTGCTGACTTCTTTGCCACTGACCTGCCTGTACCACTTTGTTATAGCGTTGTTGGGCAGCCACCATCGTTCTGCATTCTACAATAGAATTCCCTACAGGTTTCTCAACATATACATCTTTACCTGCTTCACAGGCGTGAATCATAATCAGTGCATGCCAATGGTCTGGCGTTCCAATGATCACAGCGTCGATATCTTTTTGGTCTAATAATTTTCGGTAATCTGAATAGATTTTTATCCTAGAAACATCATATTTATTATCAGATAATTCTTTGAGTCTATCGTTAATAACAGTGCTATCAATATCACAAACTGCTATCAGATTTACTCCGGATATTTTCAATGCAGCCTTCGTGTTTGCCCATCCCATCCCATTTATTCCAATGGCCCCTATATTAAGCTGATTACTTGGAAGAATTCGATTTTTGATAATAGTAAAAGCCTTGCTATCAAATGCAGATGCAAGTAAGCCTCCGCCAATCAGCAGTGAGGACTGCTGAAGGAACTTTTTTCTAGATGACATAACAATCGTTTTGTTGGTATTGTAATTAATAAATCAACATTAAGATAAACAAAATAATGAATGTACAATCTCAAAATCTAACTAAGATCAATTATCGGTGATTCATCCCAAAGCATCATAGCATTAATAAATTTCAATCTTTTATGATCCTTAAGTTGATCAATCGTAATTGGTTTTTCGATGATCTTCTTTTCGTTTAAAAGCAAAGCGCGATAAGTTCCGAGTAATAATGGATTAGAGGGTGTAACCCAGTTATACCCGTCAAATAATACGATGTTCGCATAGCTGGCATCTTTAAGAAATCCATCTTTAACAAAAATCACTTCATCAGTTGTAACCGATTTTAGAGCATTATTGATCCAAACACGATCAGTAAACTTGATAGAGTAATCATTGCTGCCAATATCAAATAGGGTGAATGTGTTGATTGTTCTGATTGAATAGGGTTCAAAGGAAATATGGTAATTCCCTAATAAATCATAGCTGACCTTGGTTTTATAAACACAATCCCTAAGAGCACCATTTTTTTCGGCTTCCTTTTTAAAATCTATACGCATCAGATCTAATACAGGAACCCTACCGAAATGCAGAAAAGTGTTTTCCAGTCTGTGTTGGTGCAACTGCAATTTATCTGCTACTGCATTTTGATATCTTATTGTTTCAAAAAATGGGTACATATATTTTGTTGATCATTTCTTTGTATTCATCAGCAAGATTGCTTTGAAAAGTAATTCCGCCGCCACTGCGATATCTACCACTCTCTTCAATATATCTAATAAGCACACAACTATCTAGGTTCTCTCCATCAAAATATCCAGCAACACCAGTATAATAACCTCTTTCATCCTGTTCTATCTTTTTAATGATATCAACAGTTTTTTGTTTGGGCGCACCCGAAATAGATCCCGCCGGTAAAAGCTTAAAAAGGATATCTCCTATTTGTTCTTGATAATTAGTTGGAAGTGTTCCAGTTATTTCAGAGCTGATCTGACCAATCATTCCAGTCTGTGTTTTGAGCTCTTCGTAATATCTAAACTTGGTAACCCTAACATTTTCTGCTATTAGACTTAAGTCGTTTCTGATCAAATCAACAATGGTGGCATGTTCTGCAATTTCCTTGCAATCGTTTAATAAAATATCTCTGGCATTCTTAATAGAAGCATCAATGGTACCTTTCATCGGATAGGAATGAATATGTCCATCTCTAATGCTGATAAATGTTTCAGGAGAAAAACAAACAAACTCATTTTGTAACCAGCAGCTATATTTTGAATGAACACCATAAAATATTTCTTCTAAACTAAGGCCTGTTTCAATTGGTGTTGAACAAGTAAGATTTACAAGAAAACTATTCCCATAAGATAAATTCGACATCACTTCATCGAATTGTAATTTATATGCTTCAAAACTAATGGGATGCTTTATCAGTTGAACTTTTGAAGTAGTTGGAACATGAGATTGTGTAGGATAATTTTTAACGCCCTGGAAATTAATTTTAAAAGCTGAGTTAGGATCATCGAGTTTCCAACACAAGGGTTTTTTGCATTCAAAGTCGATCAGGAAAATAAAAGGAATTTTTTCCTTCCCCCAATTATTTAAAACTTCTCTCATTTGTTATTGTTTCGAACTGCAAGCAAAGATATTGGTTGCAATGAAAGTAAAACTATTCGATAAAATATTATATTTAGTAAACTAACTATATAAGTCATGAAAGAAAAAATACCAAACACAAGAAGAAATTTCATCAGTGCAATGGCTATGGGTGTAACTGCAAGTAGTCTATCTATTTTAACCAACCCCCTTTACGCCAATGACAATCGTTTTTTTCCTACGCAATTAGACGATGCAGATGATTGGTTTAAAAATATCAAGGGCAAGCATCGTATTGTGTATGATGGAGCAATGCCCAACAACGGACTGCCCGTAATTTGGAACTGGGCCTATTATGAAACTAACAATCAAACTGGGAGTAAGGACAAAGATATTACGGCCTTGACTGTTTTTAGACATGGATCAATCGGCTTGGCATTTGACGATAGTATTTGGGAGAAGTACCAATTAGGTGCTGTTTTGAAAATTACCGACACGCTTACCCAAAAACCTAGTATTCGAAATTTATACTACGAACCAAAGCCGGGAGATTTCCCGCTGCCAGGCATTCAAGGTGTAAAGCAACTACAAGCAAGAGGGGCCTTATTTTGTGTATGTGATTTAGCCACTAAAAAACTAACCAGAACGCTTGCAGAAAAAATGAACCAAAATCCTGCTGATGTTTATACCGAATGGATCAATCATTTGCTTCCGGGCATTCAACTAGTACCCTCAGGGGTATGGGCACTGGGCCGGGCTCAAGAACATGGTTGTGGGTATATTTATGCGGGCTAATCAAATACTAACTAATTGCATTGCAAAGAGTACTACCAATTATCTTTGGTTTATGGAAAAAATAAAAAATCCGGATCCATTGCATGGAAAGACCTTAGAAATGATTGTAACATTTCTTGTGAACCATTATGGATTTGAGGAATTAGGTAGGCGAATCTCCATTAATTGTTTTTTAGACAACCCCAGTATTCAATCGAGCTTAAAATTTCTGCGTAAGACAGATTGGGCTAGAACAAAAGTGGAACAACTCTATATCGATAGTTACAAAAACATCACGACCATTTAGATTTATTATGAATAAATTTTTATTAGCAATCATTGTCATTGCGTTACCTGTAGGTTTATGCGCTCAAAAAAAACAGCCAAAAAAAACAAAGCCTGTTCAAACTGCTGCTCCAGTAGTTCCTATAACCCAAATACAAGCACCGCTTAAACTATGGTACGAAAGTCCGGCAAACTATTTTGAAGAGACAATGGTGTTGGGCAATGGAATGCAGGGTGCTACTGTATTTGGTGGCATTTCAACCGATAAAATTTATCTGAATGATCTAACGCTTTGGTCAGGCGAACCGGTCAATGCAAACATGAATCCTCAGGCATTCAAAAATTTACCAGCAGTAAGAAAAGCTTTGGAGGATAAAAATTATAAGAAAGCTGAGCAACTCATTAAAAAATTACAAGGAAAGTTTTCAGAATCCTATGCCCCCCTGGGTACTTTATATATTAAGATGAACGACGATCCATTTATCAATGATTATTATCGCGAATTAGATATTGATCAAGCTATTGCAAAAGTAAAAACCACGTCAAATAGCAATATCATTGAACGAGAATATTTGGTTTCGAACCCCGATAAAATATTTGCGATTCATCTTACCAGTAAAAAAGCAGGCGCTCTAGGTTTTACTGTTCGATTTGAATCACTATTGAAATTTCAAAAATCTACGAATAATAATGGCATTACCATCCAGGGTGTAGCGCCTGTCAAAGCAGATCCTAGCTATGTTCAAAAAACAGAAAAAGCAATTGCTTACGATCTTAAGAGAGGTACCCGCTTTTCAACTAATATTAAAATTCAATCAGCTACAGGAAAAATCACAACTACAGATTCAACTGTGAGTTTAGTTGATGCTACAGAGGCAACCATATATATTTCTATGGCAACCAGTTTTAATGGTTTCGATAAAGACCCTGCCACCAAGGGTTTAGATAATGTTGCAATGGCAACTAGTCAATTAAACAATGCCTACCAAACTGGATGGAATGAGATCAAGAAACACCATGTAAAAGATTATCAAACCTTTTTTAATCGGGTTCAATTAAAACTAGCAAATAAAGACACCGTAAACTTACCTACCGATAAGCGCTTGAAAAGGTATGCGACTGGTGCAGCCGATCCATATTTAGAAACCCTGTATTTCCAATACGGGCGTTATTTGTTAATCAGTAGTTCACGTACAAATGCTGTTCCTGCTAATTTACAGGGTTTATGGAACCCTTATTTGCAGCCGCCATGGTCAAGTAACTATACTATGAATATAAATGCAGAAGAGAATTATTGGTTAGCAGAAAACACCAACCTCTCTGAAATGCATCTGCCCTTTTTACAGTTCATAGGAAACTTGGCAACAACAGGAAAGATCACTGCTAAGACTTTCTACAATATGCCGGGTTGGGTAACTCATCATAATTCAGATATCTGGGCCATGTCGAACCCTGTTGGCAATTTTGGAAATGGAGACCCTAGTTGGGCAAACTGGGCAATGGGTGGAACTTGGGCCTCGGCGCATTTGTGGGAACATTATCTGTATACGCAGGACAAAGAATTCTTAGAACATAAAGCTTATCCCTTAATGCGTGGCGCTGCAGAGTTTTGTTTGGCTTGGCTGGTAAAAGATAGCAGTGGCAACTATATTACTTCACCATCAACATCGCCAGAGAACACCTTTAAAACGCCTACCGGTTTTGTTGGAGCAACGATGTATGGCGGTACTGCAGATCTAGCAATGATCAGAGAATTATTCTTAGATATTGTAGCAGCCCAATTGGTATTAAAAAACGACAATGAGTTTGCATCAAAAATCAATGCAGCCTTAAATAATTTGCATCCTTATCAAGTGGGCAGGAAGGGTAATTTACAAGAGTGGTATTACGATTGGGAAGATTCAGATCCCAAGCACCGACACCAAAGTCATCTATATGGATTATATCCTGGCACACATATCACAACAGATAAAACACCTCTAATTGCAGCGGCAGCAAAAAGAACCCTTGAAATAAAAGGAGATGAAACAACGGGCTGGTCGAAGGGATGGCGGATTAATTTATGGGCACGATTAAAAGATGGCGACCATGCTTATAAAATGTATCGCGAGTTATTAAAATATGTAGCACCCGATGAGATCAGAGAGAATTATTCAAATGGAGGGGGTACCTATCCGAATTTATTAGATGCACATCCGCCATTTCAGATCGATGGAAATTTTGGTGGTGCAGCCGCAGTTGCAGAAATGTTGGTGCAATCAAACTCCGACTTTATTGAACTATTACCAGCCCTACCCAAAGCTTGGGCTTCGGGTGAAGTGAGGGGATTGAAGGCAAGAGGTAATTATGAAATTGATATGGTTTGGAATGCAGGGAAAGTAACTAATGTAAAAATTAAATCGACTACACAATCATCGGCAAAAGTATTGATGAATGGAAAGTTCGAAACTATCAAAACAAGCAAGTAATTCAAAGTATAACTGCAAACCTGAAAAAAACTAGATAACTTAGAAAGACCTCATTCATTGCTTTATGAAAAAGTCTGCCTTATTAATTTATGCATCTGTAACTATTTTGTTGAGCTTGGGATTTCAAGATTCAGTTCATAAGGATCAAAAAGCCCAAAAAAGAGTGGCTGTAATTTTTGATACTGATGCCAATAATGAATTAGATGACCAACAAGCATTGGCTTACTTGTTTTTCAATAGCAATTTGTTTGATACAAAAGCCGTGACAGTTAATGCAACTTATAATGGAGGTAATATTGATAGCCAATTTGTAGAAGCAGAACGCATCATGAAGCTGTGTAAGGTGGCAGATAAAATTCCATTATTGAAAGGAGCAAATGGATCCTTTACTGAAATTGAAAAGGATTTACACAATAAACAATTTGATGGATATAAGGCGGTAAATTTTATTATTTCAGAGGCCAAGAAACATAAAAAAGACAAATTGATAGTCATAGCCGTTGGTAAACTTACCAACATGGCATTAGCATTAAAAAAGGACCCTACAATTGCTAGTAGTATTAGATTAGTCTGGCTGGGCAGTAACTATCCTGATCCAGGGGAATATAATTTAGAGAACGATATCCCTTCAATGAATTATATTTTACAAACGAATATTGATTTTGAAATGGTAACTGTTAGATATGGAAAAAAAACAGGTACCGATGCAGTTAATGTAACGAAAAACGAAGCCATCAATCATTTAAAAGGTGCAGGTCCAACGATTACGATTCCCATTATTGGGCGTCATGGCGGTGAATTTTATTCATTTGGAGCGTATTCAATCAATCTTTTTGAACATGTGGATTATTATGGAAATCCTCCATCAAGAGCCTTATTCGATATGGCCGCAGTGGCAATTGTAAAAAATGCGAATTGGGCGAAATCTTCTTTAATAAATTGCCCTGCTATGATAAATAAAAAATGGATTGAACAAACAGATAATCATCGCAAAATCATCATCTGGGAAAATTTCGATAAAGAGAAAATTATCAATGATTTTTTTCTCTCGTTGCATTAATTTTTAAGTTTAAATTTAGTATATTTATAAGGAGATACTTAAAATTATTAAAACATTTGCAATGCCTACAAAGTCTATTTTGTTGTATATGCTAATTGTTACGCTTTCATTTAGTAGTATTAATTTAAAAGCCCAATCAAAGCAGAATCAAATTACGGTAGATGGATTTGAAGATGATTGGAAAACCAATGTTTTTAATGTTGATTCGGCCAATGGATTCGAGTATTCCATTTCAAAGACCGATGATCGATTATTTCTTATTATAAAGTTTGTCAATAAATTAAGTCAAATCAAATCGCTCACAACGGGCATGCAGATTGGTTTAGACATGTATAACAAAAACAAGCCACAACAGTTTATCAATTTCCCCTTAGACAATAGTTCAAAAGTAAATCCGGCCGAACTTTTTGCTGACCTCAATATGATGCAATATTCTTTATTATTAATGAATACTGAATATGAATTGAGAAAATTTGTAGACGGAAATGGCACCTATAAATACGATGCGGAAAATACAAATGGAATTAAACTGGCTTTTGCAACAAATAAGGATGATCAGTTAGTGTATGAATACTCGATACCTTTTGAATCTTTACGAAATAAAAAAGATCCGCCAGGATTAACTTCTACAGCAATTGATATAGAAATTAATATCCCGGCATTAAGAATAAATACTTCACCCCCATCTACTGGCAATCAAACAGGTTCGTTTAATTCCAGAATGGGCGTAACTACTTCTGCAAAACAAAATAAAGCACCCACTCGTTCACCTTCTGGGAATCCTATGGATGGACTGAAAGAGCAATACAAAGAGATGTTTGAAAACACTAAGAAGAAGATTAGGATCACATTGTAAAAATATTAATCTTTTTGTGTTCTTGTGGCGTTTCAGGATGCATTTGTTGGAGCAGTAATGGGAATGGTTTTAATCGGTACTATCTGGCGATTTTATAGAAAGAATTAATACCCCCGATCAAATTAGTCTACTTTTGCATTATTCTTATATTACCAACATTTATTGATGGAACAGAATAAAAAAACTGAAGCTAAAGATTTAGGATCACTTTTATTAGATGTGGGTGTTTCCTTATTAAGCTCAGGTGCAAGTTGCAGTAGAATTAGAATTACCATGAGAAGGCTATCATCTGCCTATCATTACGAAGCACATATTTCAATTGCACCAAAATCAATCACATTAACATTAAATGATTTTGAAGATAATGCATCATTTAATGGAATGCGAAGTACGCCTTCACAAGGTGTAAATTTTAAAACTATTTCCGGCATTAGCCGTTTAAGTTGGGAAGCAGTTGAAAATAAGTTATCTATTCAACAGGTTCGGGAAAAGCTGACTGCATTATTAGCATTGCCACATTATCCACGAATCATTATTCTGCTTTTTGTAAGTCTTGCGGGTGCAGGATTCTGTTATTCTTTCGGAGGAAAATTACCAGAAATGTTTATTGCATTTGGTGCAACTTTTTGCGGATTGTTTATCAGACAAGAAGCCATCAAAAGAAAATTTAATCCCTATTTCTGTGTATTCTTTGGTTCATTAGTTGCATCATTATTTGCTGGTGCATTTATAAAGGCAGGGTTAAATATTAGTTTTGAACACGCTTTTGCAACTTCTGTTTTATTTTTAATTCCAGGTGTTCCTTTAATCAATTCGTTTACAGATTTAATTGATGGCAATATATTAAACGGAATTGTAAGAGGCGTAAATGCGTTGATGTTTTCAATGGCAATTGCATTTGGATTATTGATAGCTATGATCATTTTCAATTTGAACTAATGACTATGGAATGGATTATAATTCTTAGTAAGGCTTTTTGGAGTGGTTGGGCCGCACTCGGTTTTGGTATTTTATTTAATGTGCCTCCACGCACTTTATTAGCTCTGTGGATTGGAGGTGCCATTGGAGTTTTTATAAAATTTAGTTTGTTACAAATGTCTGTAAGCGTTGTGCTTGCTTCATTTATTGGGGCATCTGCAGTAGGTTTTTTGAGTATTCCAATTGCACATATCAGGCATGTGCCACCAATGATCTTTGCTATCCCTTCTGTAATTCCTCTAATTCCCGGGGTATTTGCCTATCGCACCATGTTAGGTTTAATTAAGTTAACTGGTAGTATCGGTGCAGATTATAATACCATCATATCCGAAACCATCAATAACGGTGCAAAAACACTATTCATTATTATGTCTCTAGCAATTGGCGTAGCGATCCCCATGCATGTCATGCGTAAAGAATCAGCAAAAAATATCAGATTGTAACTGCTAAAGAAGGTTTTGAATTTTCATATTTATATATTAAATTTAAATAAATCATGTCTTTTGTTAATTAGCTTATAACAAAGTCAGTATCATTAATATACCAGTAAAATATAATCAAAGTATCAGGTTTAAGCTATTGCTTTTCCTTCCCTTTTTTATAGTCCTAGGTATTATTATGCTTGGATATAATTCGGTTTGTAATGTAGGAGGTAAATTCATAAACCCCGTTTCCCTAAAAATATTTTTAGATGATTGGATCCCATTTAATTTTTATATCATTTTCCCTTATGTGATCTGTTTAGGTTTTGTTCTGTTTGCAGGTATCTTCTTCGCTTTTTACCGAAATATTAACCCGCTTCAGATCACTGCATTCTATAGTTCAGTGATTCTAATGTATTTCATATGCTATATTATCTATTTTATTTTTCCAACAACAGCCAAGGAAGTGATGATCACCTCTTTCAATCCAACAGTATTGGATCGGGGCACATATAAAATAGTAAAGGGTTTATATAGCTTGAGTACTCCACTCGGAGATTTTCCTAGTTTGCATGTGGCACCAATGGTGTTCATGTCTTTTTTTTTATTTAAAAATTGGCGTTCATTCTTTTGGATCTTATTACCGTTTGCTTTTTTGGGGGCTCTGGGAACTATTCTATTAAAGTTTCATGTATTTCTAGGTTTCTTTGGTGGCGTGTTAATGGGGATATTCGGGTATTTTATTTTGTATGAAAGATTTGTCATTAAAAAACTTTCAAGGTTTTTAAATTGATACATAAAAAGACTAAAAAATACATAAATGGAAAATAAGCAAAAAATAGTTGTTACGGGTGCTGCGGGATTTTTAGGCGGGCGAACAGCTAAATTTTTAGCATCACATTTTCCCGATTATCAAATCATGGCAACTTCAAGAAGAAGTATTAGGGCCGATGAGTTGAGTGCTCATAATTGTAACTTTCAAGCAGGAGATTTATGCAATACCAATTTTTGCGAAGCAATAACTGAACGAACCGAAATAGTTATTCATTGTGCTGCACTGTCCTCCCCTTTTGGCAGTTACGACTCTTTTTATCAATCTAATTTTATAGCTACACAAACATTATTAAATGCCAGTATAAAAAACGGAGTGAAAAAATTTATATTCATCTCAACTCCAAGTATTTATTTTACCTATACAGATAGATTCAATGTAGGTGAGGCAGACGAGTTGCCAATGAAAATGGTAAATCATTACGCCCAAACAAAATTGCTTGCAGAAAAATTAGTTTTAGAAAAAAATAATTTTGGTATTGAGACAATCGCATTAAGACCACGTGCGATAATTGGAGCAGAAGACACTGTGATTTTTCCAAGGGTTTTAGAAGCATATCATAAGGGAAAATTAAAGATCGTAGGTAATGGTAAAAATATATGTGATTTTACCTGTGTACGAAATGTTATTGAAGCCATTGTTTGCGCAATTGATGCCCCTAAAAAAGCATACGGGGAAGCCTACAATATAACAGATGGTGAGTCCGTAAATTTTTGGGAAGCTTTAACCTATGCCTTAAATGCATTAGAATTAAAAGCGCCTACTCAAAGAGTTCCCAAAAAGCTAGCCCTATTTGTAGCAAGCTTATTAGAATTTAAAGCAAAATTATTACATGAAAAAAAAGAGCCGCCATTAACGAAATATGGAGTGGGTATTTTAGCTAACAACTTTACATTGGATATAACAAAAGCTAAAAAACTACTTAACTATCAACCTGTAATGAAATCATTTGAGGGAATTAACGAGTATATATTATGGCACAAGAATCAATTGTAAGTTTAAAGCTATTTGCCTCTGGCTATTGTGAGTCACACGCCAATATTGTGAATCCTTTGGAGGGGAAGGGCAAAACAAAATTCTATGCAGTATGGGCATTACTTGATATTCCAAATCTGGGTTATATACTTTTTGATACGGGCTATAGTAAGCAATTCAACAAGGCAACACAATCATTCCCCGAACGGCTTTATCGTTGGGCAACCCCAGTAACTCTACCAGAAAATAATACAGCAAAAGCCTTACTTGAAGCAGAGGGCATTCATGCAAATCAAGTTAAATATATTATCATATCGCATTTTCATGCAGATCATATAGCGGGTTTAACCGACTTCAACAATGCACAATTTATTTGCCATAAAAGTGCTTACGAAGAAGTGCAAAAATTATCAGGGTTTCGTGCTGTTAGCAAAGGAATTTTACAAAAGCTTTTACCTGATAATTTTAAAAGCAAAGTATTAGTTCTTGAAGATATGGCAGATCAAATAGCTGTAAACCAATTCGGAATTACAGAATATCAAATATTTGGTATAAATATAAATCAGTTTAAATTAATCTATCTACCAGGCCATGCCAGAGGAATGTTAGGGTTCATCTATACTCGTAATGATCAATCAATCTTTTATGCTACTGATGCCTCCTGGAGTTACGAAACTTATGCTCGGGGTATTTTACCAAGGAAAATAGTAAAATTATTTTTCGATTCTTGGGATGATTTTGTAGAAACCCAAGAAAAAATTAAAGCATTTGAGCTGTCCAACAAACAATATAAAATTTTATTCACTCATTGTGAGCAAACTTTAAAGTATATCAGCAATGAGATTTAAAATCAAAATAATTTACTATTGGTTACAAATACATTTTGCTCCCAAACTACAATCTCGTAAAGCAATAGAGGCTTTTCAAGTTAAACGGATGAATCGATTTGCATTTAAAACACTGATCAGATCTGTTTTTTATCAACCCTATTTTAAAGCGAACAAATTCAATTGGAATGAAGTACCACAAATTTCAAAACCAGTGTTTATGGCCGAGTTTAATCTTATAAATACCAAGGGGATTAAATTGAATGATGCCATGCAAGTGGCAATTGAATCAGAAAAGTCTAGGAATTTTAAAAACAATTTAAATGGAATAACTGTTGGTTTATCTACGGGCACAAGTGGTAAACGTGGATTGTTTTTGGTATCAGAAAACGAAAAAGCTCATTGGGTAGCTTTAGTTATCAGTAGAGTAATTAGGCCTAAATTATTTAAAAAACAAAAAATTGCGTTTTTCCTTCGAGCCAACAGTAATTTATATTCATCAATTGAGTCTTCTTTATTTGAGTTTAAATACTTCGACATATTTAAACCACTTGAGGAATTACTTGAAGAGTTAAACGCTTATCAACCAGGGATCTTAGCATCTCAGCCTTCTATTTTGATGGATCTAGCATTAGCCCAGAAAAATGGCGTTATACATATTTCTCCGATTCAAATCATTTCATTTGCGGAAGTATTACATGATAACGATAAAGAAATTATCAGTTCAATCTTTAATACGGAAATCACAGAAGTATATCAATGTACCGAAGGATTCTTAGGAGTAAGTTGCAAATATGGCAGCATTCATTTGAATGAAGATTTCATTCGATTCGATAAAGAATGGATCGATGAAAATAAATTCTATCCGATCATTACCGATTTTTCTAGAAGTAGTCAGCCTGTAGTAAAATATAAATTGAATGATGTATTAGAAATAAAAAAGGAGGCTTGCGGTTGTGGTTCAAAATTTATCGCCATCGAGAAAATAATAGGCCGAGATGATGACATTCTTAATTTCAATGGTATAAAGGTGTATCCCGATTTAATAGCGAGAAAGATAGCAATGCATACCGATAGTTTTCAGCAATATGAAATAGAGCAGACAGGGGCAAAAGAATTATGTATAAACATCGCTTGCGATAGTACGGATTTTGAATCTAACAAAACTATTTTCACATCTATTTTAAATGAATTATTTAAAGGATTTGGGATCACAGAAATTCATTACCAATTTGAAAGTAAAATAGCAACTAATAAAGGAAACAAAACAAGAAAAATAAAATGTCTTTATCATGAAAATTAATATTCTGTCGATTGAAAAGCATCTCTCAGAAAACAAAATTTCATCTGAAACCCTTGACATATTAGCTAATGGAACGAAAGGAAGAATTGAAAAGAATACCGGGGTAAAATTTCGCCACCGTTTTTCAGAAAGCGCAACAGTAGCTGAAATTGGATCCATTGTTTTAAAGAAAGCATTAGCCAAAGCAAATTTACATCCATCGGATATCGACTTATTAATTTTCGCAGGAGCTTCCTATGATTATCCGGTTCCACATAATTCTGTGATCATTAAATCGAAGATCACTGACGATAGCGTAAATTTTGCTTGCATGGATATTGACACAACCTGCCTTAGTTTTTTAAACGCATTAGATGTTGCTCATCTTTATCTTCAAGCTGGCAGGTATAAAAGAATAGCGATCGTAAGTGTAGAAATTTCTTCAAAGACTTTAAAACCCCATGATGAAAAGGTCTTTGGTTTATTTGGGGATGCTTCGGTAGCTATGATCATCGAGGCTTCTAATACAAAAGGCTATTCCTGCTCCTATGTTGATTTCGAAAACTATCCATCTGGTGCTTTACTCGCGCATATACCTATTGGTGGATTAGTTAACCAAGGGATTTATGCATCTCCATCTGATATAGGCTATTGCTTTAAAATGGATGGAAAAAAATTGATCCGATTAACCTTAGAACATTTAGATCCTTTTGTCGATAAAATTGAACAGCAAACCAAGACCAAACTAATTGATTTTGATTTTATCCTTACCCATCAAACAAGCAAGTTTGGCAACGAATACTTTTTGAAAACATTTAATTTAAACAAGGAGAAAGTGATAGAAACATTATCTGTTTATGGCAATTGTATTTCAGTATCCATACCGCTAGGACTAGAAAAATTATTAGAAAACAATACTAATATTACTAATAAAAAAGTGTTAATACTTGGAACCGCCGCTGGCTTAAGTTTAGGGGCAATGGTACTTGAGTTTGAATAGTTGATAAGTTTTGTAAAAAACAAAGCACTGATTTTGATAAACAATTCTTTGAATATTCCATACAACGGAAGTATTTGGGTAAGCTTAAATAGAAATACTACTAAATAATTCTACTGTTAATGGCTTATCGAGCCAGCCGGATAAATTACTATATTCATTTGCTTTTTTCAAATCCAGTTCATTTAAAGTGGAAGAATGCAAATAGATCTTAGTAGTTGATAGAGGATTCTTATCCATTAGTAACAATTCATCTAAAAATTCAAACCCATTCATTTCAGGCATCCAAACATCTAATAACAAGATTTCAGGAGCAACAAAATCATTTCCACTTTGCTTTATGAAATTCAACATTTCAACTCCAGATAAAAATGATCTGATTTGAATTTCATTAGAAAAACGATTAATAACTGCAGTATTTAGCGTATTAAATATAAAGTCATCGTCTACAAGAAAAACAAGCATGTATTTTAATTTAAGTTTGAAATTCGAAGAGTCATAGTAGTACCAACTCCAGGTTCTGATTCTATGCCTATTTCACCTCCCAATTTTTTAATAATATCTTTACAAATATACAATCCTAATCCGGTTCCAACACTTTTTGTAGTTGCCCTATAAAACATATCAAAAACATGATCAAGATGTTTTTTTGCAATTCCCTCCCCATTATCTTGAATTGTAATTTTATAATTATTTTGTTCACTCTCAAGATTTACTTTGACCCAAGATGTAGTGAGTTTACTGCTGTATTTAATACTATTTCCAATTAAGTTTTTTAACAACATATTTATTCTTAATTGATCTGAGTTAATTACAGTTTTTGCAGCAGGATAAATGAATAATTCAGTTTCACATTCAGTCGAAAACTTAAGATCATCAAAAATAGTTTGCACCATTTCTGTAAAATCGAATTCAGTATTACTTACTGTTACCCTTGAATTTCTAGCGTATTCAAGAATTTCCTGAATAGTATTATCCTGCCTAGAAGCAGAAGTCATAATCATATCAATAAAATGTCTATTTTCTAAGTTTAAATCTTTAGATTCTAACACCAATTTTGCAAGTCCTTTTATTGAAAGAATAGGAGATCGAAGATCGTGTGAAATACTATACACAAAATTGTCTAACTCTAAATTTATTTTCTCAAGTTCTTCATTTTTTTGGAGAATTTCTTTTCTCTGATTGAATTCCTCAGTTATATCTAATATGATTGAAAAAATCATGCCCTTGCCAGAATTTTTAATTCTAGATGTATGAACGTTTACATTTCTAAATTCTCCTGATGAAAGTTTATGTATGAATTCATTTTCGCCATCTATACTTTTTCTAAAGTTGTTCATTTGATATTCAAACAATTCATTTGAAAGGGAATTGATCTCAGAAATTTTAATCTTTGTCATCTCGTCTATGCTGTACCCGTAAAAATCTAATGCTGTCTGATTGGCATCTGTAATAAAATAGGTTTCGGGGTCAATCAATAACATATTAGCCGAACTTTTTGCAAAAATCATTTTGAACTTACTTTCACTTTCTCTAAGCAAATTTTCAGACCGTTCTAATTTATTAATTTTAGATTTTAAAGGTAAATAACTATAGAAATATATCAAAGGCAGAATAAAACTTAACAGCAAAATCATATCCAGAAAATTCGTTTGCCAGTTTTGCATAGTATGCACAACATTCAACATCGGCATAATCAAACATTCAACCAAACATATTGAAAGCAGGAGTAAAAAGGAAAGACGTTTAGTTTTGATGATTTTTATAATAGAATTGATAAAATCTGTTTTGGCCTTGCTGGTATTTGTGATAGTTGTTTCCATAGTATTTCCGTTAATTAATATTTATTATTTAAAGAACAGAACATTGAGTAATAAAGAGATTGCTATTCACCAGATTATAACGAATAGGAAACTCTTATAAATTATAAAATAATCAATGCACTTTTATATAATGACCAATAATTTATACAGAACGACGAAATGATATATGTTCTTTTAGGGATATTTTCATAATTTATTATTAGTTACCATTAACGCATTTTTTAATTCAACAACAAATGATAAACGATATTTTTTTGATTGATGATGACATTCTGGTTAATTTTTTAAATAAAGAAGTTATAAAGAATGCTTACATCGGAAAAAATATTAGCGCATTTGATAGTGCAACTATAGCGTTAGATACACTTAAGCAAATTTCAACTAATCCAAATTCAAAATTACCACTCCTCATTTTACTCGATATCAATATGCCGGAAATGGATGGATGGGAATTTTTAGAAGAGTTCAATCAACTTCCAAAAAGTGTTATTGAAGAATGTAAAGTTGTGATGCATTCTTCATCAATTGATCCAAGAGATATGGAAAAAGCAAAAACATTTTCTTCAGTAAAAGATTTTATCTCTAAGCCATTAACGGCTGAGTCGCTTACTAAATTTTTCTATTCTTGAAAAACAATTTTGGATAATAACAATATTGCCATTATCCAAAATTGATCTATTACATTCTCAACTATTTTTTTGCGATTTTAAATGTTTTACTTGATGTGTTAGTTGAAGTTGTTAATGATACTATTTTAATAGTTCCAGAACAAACAACCCCACTTGCAAGATTTTGAAAACTTGCCGTTACATTTTGAAGTGTTGAATTTAATGATTGACTAAATACAGTACTCCCATCTAAATCCTTAGTAAGGCTCAAATCTATTTTAACACCAGCTGCCGGTAATTTTGATGTGATTGATATTGAGAAATCTTGCGTAGCTCCCAATGCAGCATATATTGTTGAACCTGGATCTGGATTAATAGTAAATGTTATTGCCTCTTCTACTGGAGTAGGATCACTTTTTGTACAGGAGCTTAATCCCAGTGTCAATAGAATAAAGACAAAACATTTAATTAAAAAGATGGATCTGCTTAGATTTCTATGTTTATTAATTTTCATTATTTAAAGATTATGGTCTATTAATTATCTTGGTTTTAAAACTTGACAACTATATTGGAAATAACGCTTAAACTGACCACCCCATCGCGTTTCAAACTGA
>CAIJLK010000040.1 GCA_903821465.1 uncultured Bacteroidota bacterium
CAATAGAAAATTAATCTTGGCAAGAACATTTAAGACATCCAAACAAGCATATCCTAAAAAATGATTTAGGATTTAAGAGATTTTAAAATCTAGCAATACTCAAACACCAAGCCTAAACACAGCAAGTAGTTAACATAGTTACCAAAATCTATCTAGAGATTGTAGAAAAATTCTTCGGTAGAAAACCTAATAAGAGTGTTAACCCGGATGAGGTTGTTGCCATTGGTGCAGGTATTCAGGGTGCTGTGTTGAGTGGAGATATCAAAGATGTGTTATTATTAGACGTTACTCCATTAGGATTAGGTATCGAAACAATGGGTGGTGTAATGACAACAATGATTACATCTAACACAACTATTCCTACTAAGAAAACAGAAGTTTATTCAACAGCTAGCGATAATCAACCAGGAGTACAAATTCATGTATTACAAGGTGAGCGTCCTTTAGCTACTCAAAATAAAAGCTTAGGTACTTTTAACTTGGATGGTATTCCACCAGCACCAAGAGGAGTGCCTCAGATCGAAGTAACTTTTGATATCGATGCAAACGGTATGATACATGTTAGCGCGAAAGATAAAGGAACTGGAAAAGAGCAGAAGATTCGTATAGAAGCTGGAAGTGGATTGAGCAAAGAAGAAGTAGAAAAAATGAAGGCTGAAGCAAAAGCTAACGAATCAGAAGATAAATTAGCAAGAGAGCGTGTTGAAAAAATCAATCAGGCCGATAGTTTAATTTTCCAAACAGAGAAGCAATTCAAAGAGTTTGGTGATAAAATTCCTGAAGATAAAAAAGCTCCAATTGAAACTGCTTTAGCGAAATTAAAAGAAGCGCATAAAAATCAGGATGTTGCTGCTATTGATACAGCAATGACTGAAATGAATACAGCGTGGACGGCAGCAAGCGAAGAGATCTATAAAGCACAGGCAGCTGCAGGCGAACAGCCGGGCGCTGATGCAGGAGCTCATGCGAATGCAGGTAGTCAGCAGGCAGCAGGCGAAACTGTTACTGATGCTGAGTTTGAAGAAGTGAAGTAATCTACTTTGATTTTATACAAAAGGCACCCAATTTGGGTGCCTTTTGCTTTTAGGTTATCTTGTTGGTTATGAGCATATCTAAAGCATTCGTTTACTCGAATAGTCCAGAGCCCCACCGCGTACGTACCAAAGCCATATTAAAGACAAATCCTGCAATTAGAAAGTTGATTGGGAAGAACCCATTCACATTTGCTGTAATTATTGGTTTGGTATCCTTTCAATTGATTTTATGTTGGATTCTAAGCAACCAATCTTGGTGGTTGGTAATAGTTGTTGCATACATGATTGGTGCTTTTGTTGATCATGCATTATTTGTGATGATGCATGAATGTGCACATCGATTGATCTTTAAGAGTCCCGCTGCAAATCGCTTAGCTGGTATTTTTGCAAATATTCCGCAGATCATTCCGAGTTCCGTTTCTTTTGAACGATATCATATTAAACACCATTCCTTTCAGGGTGTGATGGAATTAGATGGAGATCTTCCAAATGAATGGGAGGCTAAACTGATCAATAATCATTTTATTGGAAAGATTCTTTGGTTATTATTCTATCCTTTTTTTCAATTATTTCGATTGGGGCGACTAAGAGAAATCAAACCATTTGACGGTTGGATTGCCCTGAACATGCTGGTACAAATCGTTTTTGTAGGATTGGTAATATATTTTCTTGGCGAAAAATCGATAGGATTTTTAGTGGCAAGTTTTTTCTTTTCTGTTGGGTTGCATCCCTTAGGCGCAAGATGGATCCAGGAACATTATTTGGTTTTTCCTGATCAAGAAACCTATAGTTATTATGGTCCATTGAATACCATCGCTTTCAATGTTGGCTATCATAATGAGCACCACGATTTTCCTTCAGTACCTTGGAATAAATTACCACAGATCAGAAAAGAGGCACCATCATTTTATAATACTTTGCACTTTCATACTTCATGGACCAAACTTTTTGTCCGTTTTTTATTCGATAAACAAATCTCTTTGTATTCTCGCGTAGTGAGATCTAATCGCGGAAAAGTTCCGCTAACGGATCTATCAAAACCAGATATAGAAAATAAATAAATTCTTATAATTTTTCGAAAGGCTAACGATTGTTAGCATGATTATTTATCTTTGAATCTAATTCCAGATTATGCAAAATAGAACTGTTTATATCGTTTCGGCCGTACGTACACCTATCGGAAGTTTTGGTGGGAGTTTAAAAGATTTTTCTGCTACGCAATTAGGTGCCATTGCCATTAAAGCAGCGGTAGAACGTGCCGGTATTCAACCATCCGATGTGCAAGAAGTTTTCATGGGATCTGTTATTCAAGCCAATCTTGGGCAAGCGCCTGCTAGACAAGCTTCGAAATTTGCTGGATTGCCTGATAGCGTGATCTGTACCACAGTCAATAAGGTTTGTGCCAGTGGTATGAAATCAATCATGTTGGGTGCTCAGAATATTTTATTAGGTGATGCTGATATTGTTGTTGTAGGTGGTATGGAGAGTATGAGTAATGTGCCCTATTACAGTGCGAATATGCGTTGGGGAAACAAATATGGCAATGTGCCATTGGTTGATGGTTTAGCGAAAGACGGTTTAACTGATGTGTACCACAATTATGCAATGGGTAATTCTGCTGAATTATGTGCCAAAGAATGTAACATAACCAGAGAGGCGCAGGATGCGTTTGCTATAGAAAGCTATAAAAGAAGTCAGGCCGCCATCAATAATGGTTTTTTTAATGCAGAGATAGTGCCGGTATCGATTCCACAGAAAAAGGGTGACCCAATTTTATTCAGTAAAGATGAAGAAGCATTCAATGTAAAATTTGATAAGATCCCTGAATTAAAACCTGCATTTATTAAAGAAGGTACTGTAACAGCTGCTAATGCATCCACAATGAATGATGGGGCCGCAGCATTGGTTTTAATGAGTAAAGAAAAGGCTGATGAATTAGGAATCAAACCTTTGGCTATTATTCGAAGTTATGCAGATGCAGCACAAGCTCCTGAATGGTTTACAACCACTCCTTCATTAGCGGTGCCAAAAGCAGTAGAGAAAGCTGGATTAAAAATGAGTGATCTAGATTTTGTAGAATTGAATGAAGCATTTTCGGTAGTTGGAATTGTGAATACTCAAAAAATGCATTTAGATCCTTTAAAAGTGAATGTGCATGGTGGTGCCGTTTCATTAGGTCACCCTTTGGGCTGTAGCGGTGCAAGAATAGTTGTTACACTAATTCATGTCTTAAAACAGAACGCAGGTAAGATCGGCGCAGCTGGTATTTGTAATGGTGGCGGTGGTGCAAGTGCCATGGTGATTGAACTTGCCTAATAATTTCTTTTCTTTGAATGATGTTAGATATAGAAATCAGGATTGCCGATAAAAAAGATGCGGAATTGATTGCCACTGTAAGCAGAGAAACTTTTTACGATACTTATGCTGCAGAAAACACTGAAGCCAATATGGCTAAATTTCTAGAAGAGCAATTTAGTAAAACCATGTTGATCGAAGAAGTGGGTGCAATAGGCAACAGTTTTTTTCTTGCTTATATAGATGGTGTGCTTGCTGGCTACCTCAAATTAAAAGAAGCGATACATCCACAAATAGTTGGTTCAACAGCAATAGAAATTTCAAGAATATATGTTTGTAAACCCTTTATTGGGAAAGCTGTTGGAAAGGCGCTAATGCAGACTGCGGTAAACTTTGCTAGATCGCATCAAAAAAATTGGATTTGGTTGATTGCCTGGAAGGAAAATAAAAGAGCATTAGCTTTCTATCAGAAAAATGGGTTTGAAATATTTGCAGAAAGTATTTTCGTTTTAGGAGATGATCATCAAAACGATTGGGTCTTAAAAAAAAGGATCGAATAAAACTATAAAACATTTTATTCGATCCTTTATGATAATCATTAATCTATCTTGATTATCTAATAGCTAATGCAATACCGGCCCCAGCACTATTATAGGTAGCGAAAGTATAGTCTGCATAAATTTTTAGTATCGTAATATTTAATCTTATTCCCCAACTGTTTGATAGGCCACTTGCGTTATATCCAAGTGAAATGGGGTCTGTTAATTGTGCAGTTGTTTTATTATTTGGAGCAGGTAATCCTGTGTTATAAGTAACGTTATAATTTCCTTTTAGATCAATATTGGAAGTTCCTTTTGAGTAACCTACGGAAGTATAAAGTTCCAAAAGAGAAAATTTAACTGAAGCTATTCCCTGGAGGGTAAAAGCAGAAATGGTATAGCCTGCAACTGCATTTGAACTTTGAACAGGAGAACCTGCATCAAAACTAGGTAGATAGCTTGCGTCAATTTTACTATAAGCAGCTAATGCAGAAAGATGCAAGAAAGGTACTTTCTTAATAAAGGGTAAGTAATCAGAAAATTCATGTTGAACAGCAAGTCCGAAGATGCCAATTTCCATACCACTAAAATTTGTTTTCGGAAAATAACGAAGTTTAATATCTGTATGCTTAATTAATCCCAATCCAATTTGCACAACTGGTAGGGGTGCAGCAGGTGGAACGAATGAAATATTTTTTTTCAAATCATCTCCAATTCCTTTAGGTGCAGTAAAACTGGTTGAAACTGATTGCCCGTTTACCGTAGTAGTTACATTAATTAATTGCGAAGAAGAACCTCCCATGATAGTCGGCAAAGGGGCTGAGCTAGCGCCACCATTTAATTTAAAACTGGTATAGTCAGCATTGTTGAACGTAAAATTTTCTCTTCCTGATGGAACTATTGCAAATTGTCCGTTGATTGAGATATCGAATCCTAAAAATTTATGTGTTCTAGCCGTTGAATACCAACCACGAGAAAGATTATAAATTTCACCCTCGGCAAATGGTCGCATGTATTCATTAATATATCTATTTGCATCTGGTAATGAACCAGCAAGAATTTGTCCAAAATCTTGCGCTTTTGCAGTAAACGAAATAACAGCCATGCATATTAAAACGATTGTTTTTTTCATGAGTTCAAATTTTATTTAATTATCATAAGAGCAAATGGTCCAAATTTATGCTGCTTTTCTGAGAATTTATCTTTATACGGACCGAAGGGGCAATCCACTGGCTTTTTTGAAATGTTGGGCCAATCAAGTGATTGATCTTTATGTGGTCTTGGTTGAGAATTCACAAAAGCGGCAATATCCCAAGCAGATTCGTTCGTTAATTTGGAACTATGGTAGTTGCAAGGTTGAGGCATATTGTTTTTTATAAAACCAGCAAATCTAGATAGCCGAAATAATCCAGCTGCATCATTATAACTTTTCGAGCCCCAAAGTGGAGGATATAAAAACCCGATTTTATTTATAGCTGGCATTCCTTGGCCATTTAATCCATGACATTTTGAACAACTGATAATATAGTCTTGATGCCCCCTAATAGGATCTGCTGCTCTTGACAAAAATGGCAAATCAATTATTCCTGCACCTTTTGGTTTTTCATGCTTAGGAACTTCTTTACCTAGCCAAAGGATATAGGCTACGATGCTTCTCATCTCTTTACATAAACTATCTAGAGGCAATCCATTTAAGCTTCTTTGCAAACAATCATTCACGCGCATTTCAATAGACTCAAGTTTTCCACTGCGTGGTCTTATTTTCGGGTACTGTGATGCTACTGCGCCAAAATTATTACCCCATGGTTTTGTGCCAGCTTCTAAATGACAGTTCTGGCAATTCATGCCATTAGTTGTATGGGAGACCGATCCAGAGGGACCAAGAAATTGTGCCGTGTTGCTAATGAGTTGATAACCGTATCTGATATTAGTACCTGTGCTGTCAACAGGTATCTGAAAGCGACCAGCCCCTGTCCAGCAATTAGCCGTATCAATCACAACGAAATCTGGAACTGATTCCTTTTTACTTCTTTTATTTAAAAAAAATAGTACAATAAAAATGACCCAGCAAAGCATCAGGATACGCCTATATTTCATGCATATTAGTGCGGTATTTTATTGCGAACAAGTCCGTATACCCAAGTTCCCGCAATCGCACTCACTAAAGTAACAATTGTAACCGAAACGCCAGTGCCAATTTGAGCAAATAATGGTCCGGGGCATGCACCAGTAATGGCCCAACCCAATCCGAATAACAATCCGCCAATAACTTGGCCTTTATTAAATTTTTTTTCTTCAAATTGGATAGGTTCACCATAAATGGTTTTGATCTTGAATTGCTTGATCAGAAATACAGAGATGGCACCTACCACAACAGCTGAACCAATTACACCATACATATGAAAGCTTTGAAAGCGAAACATTTCTTGTATGCGAAACCAGGAAATGATCTCTGCTTTTACAAAAACAATTCCAAACAGAATTCCAGTGATCAGGTATTTTAAATTGTACCAAAAGGGGTGAACCAATTCACTATCATTGATACAGGTTGCATCCAATGAGCGTAATTCAAAATCGTTATCAGGTATATTTTTTGACATAGTATTATCGAAGTATAAAAGGTAAAATAAGGTTTGCCATAATAAATCCGCCTACCATAAAACAAATGGTGGCAATTAGAGAAGGCCATTGAAGATTGCTTAATCCGGTTATAGAATGTCCGGAAGTACAACCTCCTGCATACCTAGTACCAAAGCCTACCATAAATCCTCCTAGCACCATTAATAGCCATCCTTTCAAATGCAGAAGACTTTGCCAGTTAAAAATTTCAATGGGCATCAGCTGACTGTAATCGCTAATTCCGTAGCCTTTCAATTCAGCAACAAGTGCCGGGTTAACATGAATGGGTTGTGGATTAGCTAAGAGTTGCGCGGCAATTAAACCTCCTAAGAAAATGCCACCCACAAAAAATAGATTCCAGACCTCTTTTTTCCAATCGTATTTGAAGTAATGAATATTCGCAGGAAAACAAGACGCACAGATATGGCGCAAAGAACTTGAAATACCGAAACGCTTATTACCCATTAATAGAAGTGCGGGAACGGTGAGGCCAATTATGGGACCAGCTACATACCATGGCCAGGGTTGTTTTATCGATTCAATGAATTGCATGTGGGATTGTTTAGTCTACAAAAATAGTAGAAAATGATATAATTATCAAGTCGCAAGGAGAATAGAGGTAATAAGTTCTATTTTAAAGCTGTGTATTCTGCTGGCTATATGCCGAGATTTTGAATAAACCAGTTGCTTTTAATTGGTTGAATCCATCACTGCAATTAATTAGGTTTTGGTATCCCCGAGAACGCATAATGGATGTGTAGATCATGGAACGGTAGCCACCTGCACAATGAATATAGTAGGTCTTGGAAGGATCAAAAAATTGATTATTAGCATCTATAAAATCGAGCGGATAATTGGTAACTCCCAATATATGCTCAGAATCAAATTCGCTTTTTTTGCGCACATCGATGATCAGTTCTGTGTCTTGATTTGCATAGATATTTGCCAATTCGGTTGCATCAATTGAAACAATGGTATCGAATTCTTTTCTTGCTTGTTTCCAAGCTTCAAAACCACCTTTCAAGTATCCGATGGCATGATCAAATCCAACTCTTGCTAAACGGGTAATTACCTCAATTTCTTTTCCTTCTTCTGTAACCAATAAAATAGGTAGAGAAACATTTTTGACCAATGCGCCAACCCATACAGCAAAGTTACCATCTATACCAATATTTATTGAGTTAGGTATAAAACCTTTTCCAAATTCCGCTGCCTTACGTGTGTCAATCACAATGGCCTCGGTTTCGTCAGCTGCTGCTTCAAAGGCATTGGCACTAAAGGCTTTGCTTCCACGTTCAATTACTTTATCAATACTTTCATATCCCTGTTTATTCATTTGCACATTGAATGGAAAATACCCCGGAGGAGCTACCAATCCTTGCGTAACTTCTTTAATAAAATCATCTTTACTCAAGTTAGCATTCATGGCATAGTTGCTTGCTTTCTGATGTCCCAGTGTATCAGTAGTTTCAGCACTTAATTTTTTTCCACAAGCGCTACCAGCACCATGAGCAGGGTAGACGATAATATCATCGGCCAGTGGTAAAATTTTAGTGTGTATCGATTCAAAAAGTAAACCCGCTAATTCTTCCAGGGTTAGGTTGGCTGCTTTTTGTGCCAGGTCAGGGCGGCCCACATCGCCAATGAAAATAGTATCTCCAGAAAATAAAGCAGTTGGTTTACCTGTTTCGTTGTACATCAAGTAGCAACAGCTTTCCATGGTATGCCCAGGGGTATGCAATAATTCAAATACCAGTTTTCCTACCTGAAATTTTTCGCCATCAACTGCAACTTTTGCCTCAAAAGCAGGTACCGCAGTTGGTCCGTATACAATGGTTGCCCCAGTTGCTTTTGCAAGATCCATATGTCCAGAAACAAAATCTGCGTGAAAATGCGTTTCAAAAACATATTTGATCTGCGCATTATTTCTATTGGCTTTTGCAAGGTAATTGTCAATGTCGCGTAATGGGTCGATCACTACTGCCTCACCTTCACTTTCTATGTAATAAGCACCTTGAGCTAAACATCCAGTATAGATTTGATCGATTTGCATGATAATATATTTTCAATGCAAAAGTGCTGTTTCTGTTTTTGGTTTGCAATGACATTTGTCAGTTGCTTATTTCAAAAATAATTCATGGAGAATAATGTAAATGCCTGCAATTAAAATGAAAACACCAAACCCTTTTTTAAGTTTTTCTCCAGATAATTTTAAGCCAATGGCATTTCCAATAAAGGTACCTATCACGGCATTGAGTGTTATGATCAATAATAGTTTCCAATGTATATCATACTGAGAAAGGTCACTCATAAATCCAAACAATGCATTCAAAGCAATAATGAGTAAAGAACTACCAATTGCTTTTTTCATTGGTAGGTGAAAAGAAAAGATCAATACGGGTATGATTAAGAAGCCACCACCTGCACCCAGTAATCCAGTTAGCAAGCCAATCTGAATGCCACGCAAAATGGCACTACCCAGGGGCATGGAATAAGTTTTATTGGTATTGAGTGTGGGATTTTTGAAAATCATTTTGAATGATGCCATGATCATTACAAGGGCAAGCAATACCATGGTTAAAAATGATCTTGTTATTTCAAAGCTGCCAATTTTGAAGAGGTCTTCTGGAATGATGGGGATTAAGAATTTTCTAATTAGTACTACTGTAATAATTGAGCTAACACCAAAATATAATACAGCTTTAAAATGGATATTGCCTTTGCGATAGCTAGTATAAGCGCCAGCCAAACTGCTGATACCCACAATAAATAGAGAGTAACCTGTAGCGATGGTGGGTTGTATATGGAAAAGGTAGACTAATAATGGAATTGTAAGTATCGATCCTCCGCCTCCAATCAATCCAAGCGAAATGCCAATTAATAATGCAGCAATAAAGCCTGCTAATTCCATATTCGTATCTATTTAATTGCACCCTCAATTCCTTAGTAAACATAAGAATTGTTTACCAAAACTGATTTTTATCATTCAGTATATAGTCAATAGATTTGAACTTTAGAGTAATATTAAAACACTTAGCATGATTATTAATAACAAATCAATTCGTGAATTACACTTCGACCATGAATTATGGTTGGCGGAAATGGCATTTTGGAAACAGGAAATAGAAATTTTAGATAAGTATCTAGCTGCAGTAATTTTTACGCTGGCTGATAGGGATTCAAGAGCAGAGGTTGATCATTTTCAAAATCAATTCTTTATTCAGCGAAACTTTATTAATTCGTTAAAGAATGATGTAAAAGCCCAGGAGAAACTCATTTCTCAATTGGAAGTAGATATCAATAACCGTTTATTGCAACAAAAGAAAGCGGATGATGAATATGAGATTAGAGATAAGATGCTAACAAATGAAAAACTTTATAACGAACTGAAATTATCTTTCAAAAATTGGCTTTCTAATAAGCTGTAATAGTTATTTCACGGCTTGTTCAAGGATCTCGTCCATGTTAATGCCCATATGACTTTCCTCGTATGTACAGTTTCCATTTTTGATTAATAAGATTTGTGGTGACTCATGTGCTACTTGGTATTTCTCTGCAATCTCTGCAGAGATGGTACGGTACTTGATCAAATCAAGGTAATAGAAATCAACCTTATCGGAAGGTTCTGACCTTTCTAATCTGCTCAATGCCATTGAGCTAATACTGCAACGAGTGCTATGTTTAAATATCACCTGAGGTCGTTCTGTGGAAAGCGAACTTATTGTTGATAATTGATCTTCGGAAGTTAATGGGATCCAATTCATATTACGATCAAATAATTAAGACCAACTGCTTATCTGCTTTTGAAAAAGTTTTTATTGGTTGTAGGGCAACCATTGCTGCGCGATGAAACACAAGATGAGCAGATTGCCATTGTAATGCTGGCAATTAACAGCAGACAAGTGATTTTTTTCATTGTAAGGTTTTGATAAAGTAATTGACTGTATTTTTATACAGTATAATAACGGTAAAGATAGAGTTTCATTGTGTAACGTTGCCTAATAGGGGCTTTAGAATTGTTAAATTTTAGACTTAGTAGATAAAAAAATTATATGAGGGTACATTTTATTTCAATTGGAGGTAGTGTCATGCATCAATTAGCGATTGCATTACATAGAAAAGGATATCAAGTTACGGGTACGGATGATGAAATTTTCGAACCATCCAGAACCAACCTTCTGAACGAGGGGATCTTGCCTGCAGTTATGGGGTGGCAACCTGAGTTGATCACGAGCAACTTAGATGCCGTTATTCTGGGAATGCATGCTAGAAATGATAATCCCGAATTGCAAAAAGCCCTTGAATTGGGATTGAAAATCTACAGTTTTCCTGAGTATATTTTCCATGAAAGCAGGCAAAAGAAGAGAATTGTAGTAGGAGGAAGTCATGGTAAAACCACTACAACTAGTATGATCATGCATGTGTTGCGGAGTTTGAAAGTTGATTTTGACTATTTGGTGGGAGCCAAACTAAATGGGTTTGATCAGTCCGTCAATATTACCAATGCCCCAGTAATTGTTTGCGAAGGCGATGAATATCCTGCAAGTGCCATTGAAAAGAAACCCAAGTTTCATTTTCTATTTCCGCATGTTGCCATCCTTACCGGGATTGCTTGGGATCATATCAATGTGTTTCCAACATTTGATTTTTATCTAGAACAGTTTCGCATTTTCATTGCCAAGATCGAGTCTGGTGGCTTGCTGATTTATAATGAATCTGATGCAGTGTTAAATAAGTTAGTGAAAGAATGTCATCGCTCAGATCTTCGCTATCAACCATATGCCATTCCAGAACATGCCATTCTGAATGGTAATACCACTGTCACAATTGACGGAAATACAAGCAGCCTTAAAGTGTTTGGGAATCATAATTTAATGAATATGGTAGCGGCTTATTATGCCTGCAAAGAAATAGGAGTGAGTGCGGGCGACTTTATTAGAACAATTGCAGATTTTACAGGGGCTTCCAAGCGCTTAGAACTTTTAGCATCAAATAATAATTGCAATGTTTATCGAGATTTTGCCCATGCTCCAAGTAAGGTGAAAGCAACGATCGAAGCGCTGAAACAGCAATATCCCGATCGAAAATTGATAGGCATTTTAGAACTCCATACATTCAGTAGTTTGAATGAAAAATTTATGAACGAATATAATGGCGCTTTAAGTAAAGCGGATACGGCAATTGTGTTCTATTCGAAACATGCATTGGAACTGAAACGCCTACCAGATCTGCCCATTGAGAAAATTCGTGAAGGCTTTAATCAGTCAGGTTTATTGGTGATGAATGATAAAAAGATTTTAGAAGAATGGCTAGAAACCAATGATTTTTCGAATTCTAATATCGTTTTGATGAGCAGCGGCAATTATGATGGCTTAGATATGCTTACTTTCGCAGAGAGGGTTACCCAATAATTTGTACCTATATTATCGCTAACATGAAATTACAATTGTCAAGACCAATCGCTTTTATCGATTTGGAAACCACCGGTATCAATATAACTACAGATAGAATTGTAGAGTTAGCGATCGTTAAGATTTCTCCTGATGGAACAAAATTGGTGAAGCGAAAACTGATTAATCCTTTAATGCCAATTCCAGCTTCGTCTAGTGCTATTCATGGCATTACCGATGAAATGGTGAAAGATGCACCTAGCTTTAAACAAATCGCAAACGAGATTAAACAATTCATAGAAGGCGCTGATTTAGGCGGGTACAATAGTAATCGATTTGATATCCCAATGCTACTTGAAGAATTTTTACGAGCAGGAATTGAGTATACAGTTGATGGGAAAAAATTGGTGGATGTTCAGAAGGTTTTTCATATGATGGAACAACGTACACTAAGTGCCGCCTATAAATTTTACTGTAGCAAGACACTTGAAGGGGCGCATGGTGCGGAAGCAGATGCAACAGCAACCTGGGAAGTCTTGGAAGCACAGCTTGAACGCTATCCGCAAATCGGAGACACGGTAGAAAGTATTGTGAAATTTACTGGAGAAGATGATATTGTGGACTTCGCTAGAAGGTTCGTAAAAGATAAAGGGATTGAGGTTTTTAACTTCGGAAAACATAAAGGCAAACCCGTTGCACAGGTCTTGAAAGAAGAGCCCCAGTATTACGATTGGATGATGAAAGGAGATTTTCCTATCAATACTAAGCAGAAACTCACCGAAATGCTCAACAAAACATTGTTAAAAAAGGGCTAATACCTATTTATAGCAGCTTTCTTTGGCGTTTTACCCAGAATTAATGCGTCTAAAAACAACAGAATTGTAATTTAGCAGTGGAATAATTGTTAGGATTGGAAAAAGTAGTCATCATACCCACATATAATGAAAAAGAGAATATAGCTCTGATCATTGAAAAAGTGTTTTCAATGAATCAGGGATTTCATGTTTTGGTTGTTGACGATAGTTCACCAGATGGAACTGGTGATATTGTAAAATCATTAATCGCAAAATACCCTGGCCAATTATTTATTGAAGAACGACATGGTAAACTTGGTTTGGGTACCGCCTACATCTATGGATTTAAATGGGGGATTGAAAAAGGCTATCAATATATTTTTGAAATGGACGCTGATTTTTCACATAATCCCGAAGACCTCGAAAGATTATATGATGCGTGCAAAAATGGGGGTGCTGATTTAGCGATTGGAAGCAGGTATGTACCAGGAGGTAAAACCGAGAACTGGCCTCTTGATCGGAAGATCTATTCAAGAGGTGGTGCATTCTATACCAAGTTGATTACTTGGATGCCCATTGAAGATCCCACAGCAGGTTTTATGTGTTATAAAAGAGAAGTATTAGATGCCATCAATCTCGATGAAATTGGTTTTGTTGGTTATGCCTTTCAAATTGAAATGAAATTTGCAGCTTGGAAACTAGGATTCAAATTCAAGGAAGTACCGATCACTTTTATTGATCGTAAAATCGGGTACAGCAAAATGAACAAAGGCATTATCAAAGAGGGTGTCTTAGGCGTACTGAAAATACAATGGCATAGTCTTTTTAAGGACTACCACAAACGCCTTAAGAATAAGAACTAATCGTTATAAGCCAGTTTTAAATCAGTCCATTTTTTATTCTTAATTGCATCCATCACCAACCAAGAGGCAATTCCTGATAATATTGCTAAAATAATTACTACGGGCATAAAACTGTAAATAAGCCAATGCAGTAGGGCAAAACTGATTGGGATTAACATGGTGAGAAGTCCCCTTATAAAATTTGTTTTTCCTTGCATCGGTGCCACTGTAAATGGCAACTCTCGAATTGTTATATAGGCAATTGTACAGGTAATGAGTAATTGATTAAATATGCCTAGTAGTAAATTGGGTATGATCGAAGGACCAACTATTGCAATAGCCGTAACACAAATGATTGTTACTATTGGTAAATAAAACTTAGCCAGCATAGCTTTAACTCCACCACTAATAATTCTACCAGGCTTTTCAATTGGAGTAGTAAAATAGAGCCAGCCTGCTTTGTATTTTTCTGAATATAAGATCTGTGCCAATGCCATCACTAAAATAAGACTACTTATATAAATGAGGCTTATGAAAATTACTTTACCGCTTCCACTTTGATTCTGAATATCATGAAGGGTGATCTTCTTATTTCCTAATAAGAGCATGGCCAAATAAACTGCCAAATAGCCAAATGAAGGGTAGACTTTCATTTTAAATTCCCTGCTTCTTGAAGTCAATTTCCATATCAACTGAAAGGACATTTTCTCGGCACCTTTTTCTGTAAAAAACTTGATAAAGAAATTTGTGTAACGGCTATTCTTTTTTATAATAGTGGGGGTGTAGGTTGACAGATTGGCTGGAGTAGATTCAGAACCACTTCCACTGATCATCGATAACTTTTGGTTGAATGATGGGGCAAAATATTTTATTACCAACCAAATGCTTGCCAATGGTACCAATATACTAAGTAATAGACTCGCAAATAAGGAAGCAGAAAATTGAAAATTGGTAAGCAATTCCCATGATCCTGCAAACCAATAGGGTGGAGCCAACCATGCCCAAATATTCTTACGAATATCATATTGTTCCAATGCTGCTTTATTAATTAATCGTGGAACAAGCTGGTAAAGGGCATAGAATGCAATAGTGAAAAATATTTGGAAATAACTGATCACTACTTTAAACCTTTCTGGTGTGGTGATTTTTAAAATAAAAATGTAGAGTGCATTAATTAAGAAGATTGTAAAAAGGGTTGCTAGCGCAATTAAAAATACAAATGGAAATAATTTAATAACAGGCTGTTTAATCCCGAGATAAATTAGTGCAGGTAATACCATCGGGATCACCAGTTTAGAAATATGAATTAGAATATGTAATAAACGGGCTAGGACGAAAGTCTTATCTGATATGGGTTTGGGTAGAATAACCACATTGTCCCTGATGTCAATCAAAACCGATGTGAAGTCAGCAATAAGTGTTGAAGCAAGAATGAATATAAAAAAGGAAAAATAAATGGTTAATCGAGTAACCATATCCTGACCTACAATAAAACTCACCAGAAAAAAACAGCCCATAAATCCTGTTACGAACATAGTTCCCAATGTTGCGAAGGATACTGGTTTCTTTTGTTTTTTCTGTTGCGTTTGATGAAAAGTATTTGGCCGCCTGTCATCGATCAATAATTTGGTATTGAGTACAGCCCTTAACTGGTTTACATTAATTCCCATTTTCTCATACAAGGAAGAGGGAACTAAAACTAGCCATAAAAAAAAGCGATTAAAAATATTCATTGGGGCTGTTTTAATTTTCAAAAGCATGCATCATTTGATCTGCTGCATCCGACAAGGATTCTTTGGCAGTCATATGCGCAAATATTTTTTCTAAGCTTTGATTGCCTTGCTGACTCTGCAGTTCTTCAAAACTTCCATCTGCTATTACCTTCCCTTCATCAATCAAAACAATCCGGTCACTTACTTTTTCAACCACATCCATCATATGACTGCAGTAAAAAATAGTCTTTCCATCTTTGGCAAGTTTGCTTATCAGGTCCTTTACAATGATTACACTATTGGCGTCTAATCCGCTCAATGGTTCATCTAGTATAATGATATCGGGATTATGCAATAAGCCAGAAATGATCAGCACTTTTTGGCGCATCCCCTTGCTAAAAGTATCCATACGCTGATTCATATTCCCCTCAAGTGCAAATGCAGCAAGCATTTTTCGAATTCTTTCATCGGCAACTTCTTTAGAGATCTCGTATAATTCTGCCATGAATCCAAGAAATTCGGCTGGGGTAAGTACATCATATAATTCAGCTAGTTCAGGAACATAGCCAATCTTTCTTTTAACAGCCAAAGGATCTTGTTTTAAATCAATGCCCTCTACCCATACTTCCCCTTCATAATCTGAAATTAATCCACATAAGATCTTTACCGTAGTGCTTTTTCCTGCACCATTTGGCCCGATATATCCAATTACCTGACCAGGATAGATATCTAAATTGATGCCTTTCAATACTTTTTTGTCGCCATAATTCTTGACAACATTTTTCAATCGAATGATTGGTTCCATAGCAGCATTTTGAAGATTAGTAGCAAAATGAATAATTTATTACAATATCCTATTAAATATTTTATAAATCTCAATTTTCAATAAAATATTTTTATGTTTTTGTAATCGGATAATCCAAACTGATTTATTGCTCAGAAAAACGTTTCTTTGGATTAGATGAAACAAGCGCTTATTAAATTACATATAGCTGTTTTTCTTGCCGGATTTACTGGTGTATTAGGCGTATTAATTACACTCAATGAGGGTTTGTTAGTATGGTACAGAATGCTGATTACAGTGATAAGCTTGTTTCTTTTATTGATCTGGCGAAAGAATCTGCAAAAGATCAGTTTGTCAAAAGCTGTTCAATTAATGCTGATTGGCTGTTTAATTGCCATTCACTGGGTATGTTTTTATGGGAGTATCAAGTATTCGAATGTATCTATTGGTTTAGTATGCTTTGCCTCTACTGGTCTATTTACTGCTTTATTAGAGCCGATTTTTACGCTTAAAAAATTTAGCTGGATTGAATTGGTACTTGGATTTATTAGTTTGCTGGGTATTTATTTGATATTTCATTTTGATGCAAGATACCGAACTGGCATTATCATTGGAATTGCTTCGGCAATATTTGCCGCAATTTTTTCGGTATTAAATAAAAGAAATATTTCTCAAATTGCTCCTCAAACAATGATGTTGTATGAGTTGAGTGGAGGTGTACTTCTACTGACTTTGCTAATGCCTTTTTATTTAAATAAATTTCCGACTACTCATTTATTTCCAAGCATTTTGGAATGGGGTTGGCTCTTGATTTTAAGTTTGTTGTGTACTTTATGGGCGATGGACTTAATGTTACAAGCATTAAAAAGAGTGTCGGCTTTTACTCAAAACCTTAGTTTGAATTTAGAGCCTGTATATGGAATTTTATTAGCCTTTATGCTATTTCATGAACAGAAAGAGTTACAAATTAGTTTTTATTATGGATTCGTATTAATTGCTATTTCAGTTGCACTTCAAATGTTTCGTGTACTAAAAAAGAAGCATCATTAATTTTAAAACTCAATAATAAATCCAATCGTTGGCGTAACCGTAGCATCTTCGTTAATTAAATAATAGGGTATCGCGTTGCTGCCATTCTGTTTGATGGCTTGTCCATCTGTAGTTAGGAACGCAGTATTGTCAGCATTTCTTTTGAATGTATAAATAGGTGCAGCTACACTCTTAGCCAAATACCAATTAGTTACATCAAGATAGAGGTCCAATGTGGTTTTCCTAAAATTCCATTTCTTATCAATCCGAATATCGCTTGCATTAAAATTGCGGAGTCGGTTGGAATTAATCTGATTGTAATCTAACAAGCCAGTACCGAGGGTTAGATAGTTTACGCGACTCAACAATTCATTGTAAGGCGAATTAGGAACACCCCCCTGATATCTGAATTTTAAACCCAGTTCCCAATTTCTTGGAAACTGATAACCCATTGTGAAACTTAACAAGTGTTTATTGTCCCAAGAACTTGCAGTATATTTTCCATCAGCATTGGTATATTCAGATCTGAATAGTGTGTAGCTAAATATCCCAAAAAAATGCTTGGTTAATTTCTGTTGTGCAAAGAATTCAAAACCATAAGCCCTGCCTTTTCCATTGGAAACGATGGGTTCATTACCTAATATCGATGCATCTGCACCTAAGTTCGATAAACTAATTCCGTTTTGAACGGAGATAGGCACATTCGAATACTGTTTGTAAAATCCTTCTAATGTAAAGCGGGATGACTCACTTTTCAAATGTTCAATACCAATCACGTAATGGGTGCTATTGATATATTTTGCATCCTTATTTACAAATTGTTGATTGCTTTGAAAGCCAAGAATGGTATAAGGAGGAATTTTTGAATAATTTCCAATAGATGCATTTAATGTCCATTTATCTGCTAATACATACGACATGCTAACCCTCGGACTCAGCGTTGCCAAAGGATTTCCGCCATCTGTGGTAAATGAATTCATATCTGTTCTAATTCCAGCACTAATGCCCAATCTGTTTTCGAAAAATCTTTTTCCTGCTTGTGCAAATAAACCGAGTTTACTAAAATTGATACTGGTATTATATTGAAATGTTTGTGCAGGCACTAAGATATTTCCTGAATTATCTGTAACTGAAGCCTTTATAATTTGATAGGTCTGGTTCTGATAATGCACTAGCTGGGCATCTGCGCCGTAAGAAAATTTAAATCCATTGATGTTTTTGTTTACATCAAAACGCAATTTGTTTTCAGTCTCTTTAGAGTTAACATCTAATGTTTGTGTACCCTTAACTGGACCTAAATTATTTTCATATTTTTTGTTCTGATTGCTAAAGTCATTTCTACTAAATGATAAATTCCAAAATCCATTTTGGATCAATCTTTTTAGGCTTATTCCAATTGTATAATTCCATTGTTGTATGGAAGGATTACTATTTAAGATGTATAATTTTTCGGGAGTAGCTTTTTTGGGTGCCGCAAAACTAAATTCATCAATAGCGCCTATGCCAAGAAAACTGAGTGTCGTTTTTTTGTCGATCTGGTGTGTGATCTTGTATTGAAAATCCCAAAAATTTGGACGTATTGGTAAGTCAATTGCTTTAAAAAGTAGCTGCAAATAACTTCGACGTGCGGACGCTAGAAAAGAAGTTTTGCCTGAATTGGAAAGGGGGCCTTCAAAAGTGGTAGCAAGTTCTGTAGCACTAAGTCTAATGTTTCCTTGCAATCGACTCGCATTTCCTTTTTTTTGTTTGAATTCGAAAACGGAGGAGAGCGCATTATCAAATTTTGCATCAAATGCAGAAGTACTAAGCTTAACGTCTTCGATAAAACTCACATTTAAAATACCTGCAGGTCCACCAGCACTGCCTTGAGTAGCAAAGTGATTGATTACAGGCACTTCAATTCCATCTAAATAATATACATTCTCATTTGGAGCACCACCTCTTATAATGATATCATTTCTAAATCCAGCTGTGCTAGCAGTTCCACCAACACCGGGCAAACTTTGTATTACTCTGGAAATATCAAAGTTGCCTCCGGGGTTACGTTTTATTTCTTCTGTTGTGAGTCGTTGAACACTTAAAGGGGTTTCTAATGTGGCAGCTTTTGCTGTTTTTCTATTGCCACTTGTAACCATTACCGCTTTTAATTCTGTGATGGCTGGTTCCATCTCAATTGTCATGTTGTTTTCATTTCCAGAACTAACAAGAATATTGAATAAGACAAGATCATTATAACCTATGGCAGAGAAACGCAGGGTATATGATCCAGTAGCAATCTGACTAAACCTAAATTTTCCAACACTATCTGCCATTATTTTTTTATTACCCAGGCTAATATTTACATTGGCAATAGGCTTCTGCTCAGATTTATTAATGATAACGCCTGAAACTGACCCGTTATTCTGAGCATTTACTGTTATAATCGACGCCATTAAAACTGCTACTAAAAGTTGTATCCTCATTCTCTAAAATTGAATTTGCAAATTTATGAATTCCTATTTTAATTGATTCCCATTCATGTAAAAGCCTTCAAATTCTTCCGATCCTTTATTATATTTATTGAATAATAGTTCATATATGAAACAATTCATCCTTGTAATTTGTTTAATCGGCCTTGTAAGTAATTTAAAAGCACAGAAAAAGCCCCTTGATCATACCGTTTATGATAGCTGGCAATCTATTGGCGAGCGACAATTGAGTAATGATGGAAAGTATATTGCCTTTTCTGTGAATCCTCAGGAGGGGGATGGTAATTTAATTATCCAAACTGTTGATGGGAATTATAAAAAAGAATTTTCCAGAGGTTATGCTGCAGAATTTACCCATGATAGTCGGTTTTTGGTTTTTAAAATAAAACCAACTTTTAAGGATACCAGAGATGCGAAAATTAAAAAGAAGAAACCCGAAGAAATGCCAAAAGACAGTTTGGCATTTTTAGATCTATCTAAGGATGAGTTGGTGAAATTACCTAAAATAAAAAGTTTTAAAACACCTGAAGATTCAGGTAACTGGCTGGCTTGGTTAGCAGAGAAAGCTTCTGCGGAAAACAAACCTAAGGCAGAGTTAGATTCTGCTGCAAAGATCAATGCGATGATTAGTTTGTCTGATAGTTTAATTCATATTGCAGACAGTATTCGGTTAAAAATATACGATGCTAAACTAAAGGGGATAAGTGTTTTACAATCACCCAAAAAAGACAATAAAACAGCTGTTGCTAAAACTCCAGAAGATCCTATCGAAGAGGGCACTGAATTGACTTTAAGGAATTTGCAAACTGGGGAGCAGAAAATAATTAAACTGGTAACAGAATATTATTTCAATAAGAATGGGAATGTGTTGGTGTATGAAACCAGCAAAAAAACAGGAGATTCTTTAGTGAGGCCATTGGTTGTTAAAATGAATCTTCAAAAAAGTAGTGAGCAAGTCATTTTTAAAAATTTCAATGATGCAAAGGGCTATCGGATTGATGAAGCAGGCGCTCAAATAGCGTTTGTGGCAGAACGTGATAGTAGTGCCAAATCGTTACAGAAATTTTATAAATTATATTATTTTAAAGATGGTTTAGATAGTGCCAAATTGATAGCTGATAAATCAACTGCCGGAATGCCTGCTAAATTTACAGTGAGTGAAAACAGTACTATTTTGTTTAGTAAATACGGACATAATCTATTTTTTGGAACGGCTCCCATACTTCCTGTAAAAGATACTACGCTGCCTGAATTTGAAAGAGTATCAGTAGATATCTGGAATTATAACGATGATTACTTACAGCCCATGCAATTGAAAAATTTGGAGATGGAATTAAAGAAAAGCCATTTAGCCAGATTTGATTTTGATAAAAATGAAATTATTCAATTGGGTAGCCCTGATTACCGTTCAGTATACACAACAAAAGAAGGTGATGGTTTATTTGCTTATGCATTAGCAGATAAAGGTAAAAGAGTAGCAATGCAGTGGCAGGGTTTTATAGAAAATGATATATATGTTATCGATATAAAGAATGGTGCAACTAGTCTGATTCAAAAAAATCTAAAAGGAAATATTATTCCTTCCTATACCGGTAAGTACTTATTATCGTATGATGATAAAAAAAGAACTTACAGCGTATACAATGCAACTACCAAGCTATCTGTTCAAGTCGCAAAAGATATCAAACAGCCTTTGTATGACATAGAAAATGATATGCCAGATGATCCGAATGCCTATGGTGTAATGGGATGGACTGAAAATGATGCTGCTGTATTACTCTATGATGAATTTGATATTTGGCAAGTAGATCCACAGGGATTAATAGCATCTGTTTGTATCACAGGGGGGGCTGGTAGAAAAAATAAAATTACTTATAGGAATATCGTTTTAGATAAGGAAGAGAAGTTTTATAAAAACGGACAGCAATTGTTATTCTCAGCATATAACAATACTGACAAGGGATCAGGTCTTGCCTGGCATACATTAGGATCAGCATTTGTTTCTTCTGTTACATATCCAGCAAGGGTTTCTGCTGCCATTAAAGCCAAAGAAGCCAGTGTGATTAGCTATGCAACTGAAAACTATCAACATGCAGCTGATATTCGTGTGGCCAATATTGCTGCCAATAATTTTGCAGATGCAAATTTATTTCCTGGAACTATTTTGTATCAACCTAATCCCCAACAAAACAATTATAATTGGGGTACTGCAGAATTGTTTAAGTGGAAAGCTTATACTGGAAAAGAAACAGAAGGAATCATTTACAAGCCTGAGAATTTCGATCCAAAGAAAAAATATCCGATGATCGTTTATTTCTATGAGCGGAACAACAATACTTTATATAATTATAATGCACCATCTCCAACTCCATCAAGGTTGAATATTCCTTTCTTTGTGAGTAGAGGATATATTGTTTTTGTTCCGGATATCTGGTATAAGACTGGTTATCCTGGCCAGGGTGCGTATGATTATATTGTGAGTGGAACAAGAGCCGTTGTTAAACAAGGTTATGTAGATAGCACTAAGATGGGATTACAGGGACAGAGTTGGGGTGGATATCAAATTGTATATCTGATCACCAAAACAAATTTATATGCTGCCGCTTGGGCTGGTGCGCCCGTTGCAAATATGACCAGTGCTTATGGCGGTATTCGATGGGGTTCAGGTATGAATCGCCAATTCCAGTATGAAAAAACGCAAAGTAGAATCGGTGGAACTCTTTGGGAGAAACCAAATTTATACATTCAAAATTCAGCTTTATTTTCTTTGCCAAAAGTAACTACACCTTTAGTGATCATGGCAAACGATGCAGATGATGCAGTGCCTTGGTATCAGGGTATTGAAATGTTTACAGGGATGCGTCGCCTAGGTAAAAAAGTTTGGATGTTAAACTATAATAACGAAGCACATAATTTGGTGGAACGTAGAAATAAAAAAGACATTCAAATTCGCGAACAACAATTCTTTGATTATTTATTAAAAGGAGAGAAGCCCGCTAAGTGGATCAGTGAAGGCGTTCCAGCTGTTTTGAAAGGAAGGCAATGGGGACTAGAAATAGATTAGAGATAAAAGATAAAAGTGAAGAGTGGAAGAAGAAGTGAAGAGTGAAGAGTGAAGAGTGGAAG
>CAIJLK010000041.1 GCA_903821465.1 uncultured Bacteroidota bacterium
AGCTTCTTTCTTTCTGAAAATACTTAAGAGCTTACTCTGTTTTATTTTCATAAAACGTTCATAGAGTTTTGAGTTCTGTTTAAATTCTTCTGCTGTTTCTTCTGGTTTAAAATGATCTGCCGGATCGTATAACATAGCTGTGCACATACAGTTCTTTCTATCTTTACTCATAAGAATGTCAAAGTTCACGCAACTTTTGCAGCCAGCCCAGAATTCTTCATCGTCTGTTAGCTCACTATAAGTAACAGGCTCATAGCCCAGATCGCTATTGATTTTCATTACAGCTAATCCAGTAGTGAGTCCGAATATCTTCGATTCAGGATACATGATCCTTGAAAGTTCAAAAATTCGCTTCTTGATGGTCTTGGCTACACCGCTCTTTCTAAATTCAGGTGATACGATCAATCCGCTATTTGCAACAAACTTTCCATGACCCCAGGCTTCGATATAGCAAAACCCTACCCATTGCCCAAGATTAGTAACTGCAATAACTGCTTTACCGTCTAGCATTTTACCAGCAACGTACTCTGGGGATCTCTTTGCGATTCCGGTACCTCTTGCTTTAGCCGATGATTCCATCTCGTCTGTGATACGCTGTGCGTAATGTGTATCAAGGTGAGTGGCTACCCTGACAATAATTTCCTTGGTTTCCAACTTCAAATATGTTATTAGAGTAAACAGAAAACACGTATAGTGTAGATTGTGTCATTGGGAGTTTTCCACTGATAGGGGCAAGTGCCAGTTGCATGTCCTATCAGAAACCGCGTCGAGGTCGCGGTGAACAATTAAAAGCAGCCTTCGATGACAACATCGGTAAAGATGCTGTAAAATGAAAGGGGTTATTTAGTGTATTATACTGCTTCAATGTTGACTGATTTTTCTTTGAGGGCTCAAAAGTATAAAAATTTGAGAGAATAAGGGTCAATTTTTTCTGAAATTTTCATGAATCACCCTAACGATTGTTAGTAAAAAAGCCGCCTCAATTCACTGAGACGGCTTTTTTACAACACTATAAGTATTTTATTCTCCTCTATCTCCTTTAAAATTGCGCATTTCACCGGGGCCTCGATCGCCACCCATCCGCATCATATTTTGCATTGGGTTATTGCCTCTTTGCTGTTGACCAGCGGCTCCAAATCTTCTAAGGTTATAAGTAAAGCTGACCATAAAATAGCGCTTCAAGACTTGTGTTTGAATGTCTTGAATACTGTTTCCAGAAACGGTTCTACGTATGCTCACGTTTTGGTTGAGTAAATCGAACATATAAAATTTGATCTCCCCTTCTTTTTTCTTAAATAATTGTTTAGAAAGACTGGCATTCCAAAGTGGGATATTAGTATTGTATCCAGCACTTTGTCCGGTATTAATGATATAATCAAAATCAGATGCTACTACCCATCCACTCTTGGTATAGTAGGTTGCTTCTGTTGTAAATGTTTGAGTAAAATAATCTGCATTTTGTGCCGACTGCAAAGTGTAACGTGCAAAAGTGAAAGATGAGTTAGAAGAGAAATTCATATCGAAATTATCTTTCAAGTTGGTGGTCCATTTTACAGTTCCTCCAGCAATGGTATTTTTTGTATAGTTGCTTTTTAAATTGATCAGGTTCTGGCTTTGATTATAGGAAAGATTTCCAGTAAAACTCATATTACTTTTAGGTTTCTTAATGGGGAACCCAAAGTTGAAATATCCCGATGCGCTATAGGTTCCATCTAAGTTAACTGGTTGTGTAACCTGTGCACCGTTAGGTTGTATAACAACAGAATTTTGAATATCATTCTGTGTAGTACTAAGGTTGACGGTTGCAAAGAAGACTTGTTGGGTAAACACATCAAAAGAAGAGTACATCATACGCATGTTATGCGTAAACTGTTGTTTCAAGTTTGGATTACCTAATACAATATTCAGGGGATTGGTATTATCTGCAACAGGTTGTAATTGTGAAGCGCTAGGCTGAGAAGTACGGCCCGAATAATTGATCCGAAGGTTTTTTGTTTTTGTAAAATCGTACCTAAAAGTAGCTGTAGGGTAGAGGTTTACATAGTGCTGTTTGATAGCACTGTCTTTAGTGAGGTTATTGCTTGAAAGGTCGCCTACTTGTACCCCAGAACCAATACTCAGATTCATTAACTTATTTTGAATACGATAACTTAATGTTCCTCTATTGGAACTATAAATATTTTCGAATGTGTTGCTAAGATTGGGAACAATAATATCGTGTTGGTTAGTTAAAGGATTAAAGCCATAAGTATGTTTACCATTGGTGTTATCGCTATAAGAATAAGTGTAATTCAGTTCAATCAATTGGCCCTTCCCAATAGGTTCTGTGTATGATAAAGTAGTATTTATATTTTTTCCGTCAGAGTTACTATTATTGATTTGATTGATGGTATCTACTCTATTTTGTGTATAGTATTGGTTAATACTGTTATTGGTTCCATTGCCATTATTTGTAGATCCTCCGAATGTTACTCCTATTGAATAAGTACGTCCCTTCTTCGGAAAGCGGTGACGGAAAGTTGCATCCATTGATCCATTATAACCATCATTTACTGTGGTACTATGTGCAACAGAATTATTTAAGTTTACTTTATTCTTTGTACTAGCAGATGTGGTACTATTCTCATTATCTGTATGTTGGAAACTAATATTAGGGCGCAGGATCATGCTATTACTGCTATCAAACTGTGTTTCAATATTAAAGTTGACACGATTGTTTTGGTTATGCTTAATTGCGGAGCTAAGATTATTACTCAGATTAGAAGAGTCAGGGTTACCGCTTACCAAAGTTTCTGTATAACTTTTTTGATCGGTATAAGTGTGTTGGTCATTAAAAAAATAACTGCCCGATGCTTGTGTTTTTTTACCCCAATTATCGCGATAGTTTAAACCTGCAGCCCAGGTATTGACGATGCCACTGCCACCAGTATTTGTACCAGTGCTGGCCCCTCCGCCTCTATTGCCACCACCACCTCCAAATAAATTCTGGCCGGTAAAGTTTTGCTTGTTCACATTATTACCTTGGCCAATTAAGGTAAATTGTTGGTCGCCATTGTATTTACTTAAATTAATATTATTATCATTTACACCTTCATCGCCTGTGCTACCACCGCCAATAGTTACTTTCCCAAAATAGCCTTTACGTTTATCCTTTCTGGTAGTGATATTAATGGTCTTAACTCGATTGCCATCATCGAATCCAGTGAAGGTACTTTGATCGCTCAAGGCATCATAAACTTGAATTTTATCGATCACATCTGGAGGTAAATTCTTAGTAGCCAGCTTGGGATCATCACCAAAAAATCTTTTCCCATCCACAAGTACACGTTGTACCGTTTCGCCCTGTGCTTTGATTCCGCCGTCTTTGTCTACTTCAATTCCAGGCATTTTTTTCAAAAGGTCTTCTGCAACTGCATTTGGCTTAGTTTTAAAACTAGATGCATTGAATTCAATGGTGTCTTTTTTGATAACGATGGGCGACTGAGTAACTGTTACATTTCCAAGATCATGCGATTTTGGCTGTAAAAAAATGGTGCCTACATTGATATCGGGATTTGATTTAGTAGGATTGATGGCCTTACTATAAGGTTCATAACTCTGAAAATTAATTTGCAGAATTAAAGGTTTCAGAGCCAGGTTTTTAAGTTCAAAAAGTCCTTCTGTTTTTGCCAAGCCAAAAACTTCTAAAGTAGAATCTTTTGCATCCATAACTGTAACAGTAGCATCTTTCAAGGATTGTTTAGTAAGGGAGTCAACTAGTTTTCCCTTAACAGTTCCTGTGGATTGTGCAAATGCAGCAACAGAAGAAAATAATATAATGATCGTTAGGTATAAATTTCGCATAAATGATTTATTGCAGGATAAAACTACTAAGCTTATCAACGTGAGAATGGAATACTCAATCAGTGGCAAGCTAGGCGGATAGTTGGGAAAGCGTTTGAATAAATCGGTGAATTCTTGTATAGCCTAGGTCGGATAAACCTTAATTTGTATTAATTAAGGATGAAAGGTAAAAGGAGCTATTTTACTTGTAATAAAATGGTTGAAAATTAATTATTTTTGAATATCCATTTGTCTACTCAAAATCATTAAAATGAACTTTAACCACAGATTCTTATTCATCGGATTGGTCTTATTTACATCTTGCGTTGCAGTGTCTGAAAAAGACAAAGCACCAACTGCTGCACCAGCTGCCACTGCAATTATGCCAGCCGATTCAACCAAATCATTTGACAATGCATTGGTTGACAATAAGAAAGATCCATCTTGTGGAATGCCCGTAACTGCTGGAGTATCAGATACTTTGCATTTTAAAAATAAAGTTTTAGGATTTTGTTCTTCTGAGTGTAAAGATTCTTTTGTGAAAGATGCTGATAAAATTTTTGCGACTATAGAGTTTAAAAAATAAGTTTAACTAAATAAGTATTCTACATCTTCTTTGGTAAGCGTCTTCACAAATCCTTCATCATCTGTGATCAAGTCCTTAGCCAAATTCCTTTTACGTTCTTGTAATTTCAGAATCTTGTCTTCAACAGTATCTGTACAAATCATACGGTAGGCGAAAATATTCTTAGTTTGTCCGATTCTATGTGTTCTATCAATTGCTTGTTGTTCAACTGCAGGATTCCACCAAGGATCAACAATGTACACGTAATCGGCTGCTGTTAAATTCAGACCTACTCCTCCTGCTTTTAGTGAAATTAAGAATACACGGCAGGAATCGTCATTTTGAAAACGCTGGATAGCAGCTTCTCTTTCATTAATGGTACTACTACCGTCGAAATATTCAAAATCAACTTCCAGTTCTCTCATTTTGTCTTTGATCAGCGATAACATACCAAGGAACTGAGAAAAAATCAACGCCTTATGGTTGCTAATGTTCTCTGTGATTTCTCTTCCTATCTCTTCTAATTTTACCGACACATTCGGGAACCTTTCTGCTTCTTTAACAATGGCAGGACTATCACAGATCTGACGAAGTTTCATCAAGCCTTGTAATATGGTTAACTGTGATTTCTGAATACCCTGATTCTCAACAACCCCTAAAATTTTATCGCGGTAGTCGTTTCTATAAGCATCATAAATTTTGCGTTGCTCATCACCCATTTCACAGAACAATACCATTTCCTGTTTTTCTGGAAGGTCTTTTGCTACCTGTTCTTTGGTTCTGCGCAAAATAAATGGGTAGAGTATTTTTCTTAAGTGGTCTTTCTGTTCTTTCTCACCGAATTTATCGATTGGCATAGAGAATTCATGCTTAAAGAATTCCATTGAACCAAGCATACCTGGATTCAGAAAATTCATCTGAGCATATATATCAAATGTGTTATTCTGTAATGGCGTACCACTGAGGCATAACCTATTTTTTGCTCTTAATAATCCTGCTGCTTTCGTGACCTTGCTAGATGGATTTTTGATGGCCTGACTTTCATCGAGTATTACATAATCAAAGTTTACTTCAACGAACTGTTTGATATCACTTCTTAGTGTACCATAAGTTGTGATAATCACATCAATTCCCTTGTCACTCAAACTGTCTCTTGAGCGGGTCCCTCCGTGATGCATATAAAAACTTAGGTTAGGGGTAAATTTTTTAATCTCGTTTTGCCAGTTAAACATCAAAGTAGTGGGACAAACTACTAGGGCCTTCAGGCTTCCGGTTTCAGATTTTAAATGATGTAAAAAACTCAGTGCCTGAATGGTCTTACCCAAACCCATATCATCTGCTAAGATCCCGCCCCATTGAACTTCACGTAAGTAGTTCAGCCATTGAAAACCGCTTTCTTGATAGGGTCGTAAAATAGATTGCAGGTGTTGGGGTGCCGCAATTGGTTTGATGGAATGATTTTCTTTCAAGCGCTCGTATTTCTCTTCAAGCTGAAAGAATAATTCTTCTTCATCTCTTTGTAAATAGAGTTCTTCAATTACACTGAAATGGTATTTGCTTAGTTTTATATTTCCTTGTTTACCATCGCCCACTCGGAATAGTAATGCATATTTTTTGATCCATTCCTCGGGTAGAATACCTAATGTGCCATCATCTAATTGAACAAACTGCTGTTTATTGGTCAATGCTTTTTTTATATCCTCAACAGTAACTCTTTGTTCTCCAAAATTGATTTGAATTTTTGCGTCAAACCAATCGGTATTACTACTGATGAATATTTGAGTAGATGGTTTTGCTGTGTTGAAGCGGAAATTCTTTAAAGCTTCAAAGCCAAGTACTGGAATATTCATTTCTTTGGTAGCGTCAACAAAAAGGAAGAACCAATTATTTTTTAACACATCGGTTCCTTTAAGAGCCAACGAGTTGCTATCACTAGGATGAATAAACTGTGAGTGCAAAGATTCGATCCTTTGCATCATTTCCTTTTCTAATTCTATATTCCGCTGAATAATTAGAATCTTATCCTCCATCGGGAGAATTATTTTTTCCTTATCAGTTGGTCTTACTTCATATCCACGATAGATAAATACTGGTTGGAAGAGCAAGTAATCGCCCTTTTCTTTCAATTGAATCTTCCAATCTGGTTTAATATCTTTAACTTCTTCCTTCTGAACATTTGTAAAGTGTACCTGATATTCTTTCGAAAGTGGCATTACGTAGCGTAACAATTCTGAATTCCAATCGGCTGCAGGAATGGCTATTTTACCAGTGGGTAAATATTTTTCCACTTGCATAATATCTTCTGCTCTCTGCCAGGTATAAAACTGATTATGGTATTGAAATAATAAGGCTGATTCGGTTTCGTTTTCAGCAATATTTAAATCTGCTAAAGGAAGTTTTACCCTGCATTCGATCAAATAAAACCCATTGGCATAACTTACTTCAAATTCCGGAATGATAAACTGTGAACTAAGTTCTGCTTGTAAAAGATTCTGAGTAGTAAAGGTTTTTTTTGCAGGCAGATAAAAAATGAATTTACTTTCAATTAATTCAGAAAACAGCTTTTTAATTTTGGGATGCAGGTATTCATTAATAAGGTGTCTGGTTTCTTCAGGCAACTCGTCATTATGTTGTTGAATAATGTTTTCCCAGATCCCACTAAAAGGTGAGTTTCGGTTCAGGTAACGGTTTACTTCACCTGACATCAGTTTGCGTAACTGCTGTAAAAGCATTTTATCGTCTTCGCTGAAAACCTCTGTATTCACAAATTTTGTAAGATCGATTTTTGAGGTTTTAGAAACATATTTTGTACCTGTTTCATCTGCCTCCCCCTGAACTGCTTCGATTGATATATAAGGATAACCCAATTCATTACAAGTAATAACAACTCCTAGTTTAAGAATTGTTTTTTGTTCAGGATTGGTATTTATTTCTATTTTGTTAAGAGTAAGTTCAATTGGTTTGGGTCTTAATTCAGTGGACTGATTGGTAGAAACCCTTTTAATACTAGTATCGAGTACTCGCAAGAATGGTTTATTGTCGGTATAAGTAAATTCAAATTTACCTTTCAGGTCGTCCGATAAAGCGTAACCATATAAAGCAAGTAATTTATTCTTTTCTTTATCCCAATTTCGAATGCTATCAAAATAGTTGGCTCCGTAGTTCTGAAGCAATTGTAATAATACAATGCTTTTGTGCATGCAAAGTGGATGTTCGGTATCGCTATCGCAATTACAACTCGTATCAAAATTTCGTTCTTCATTTTTCTGAATCAGAATTTTATATACTTCCTTTTCATATTCTACGGTAGCCAAAACTCTTTCTTCTTTTGCTTCCTGAATAGTGGCACGTGTACTTCTTAAATAATTTTCTGCCGCTTCAAAATTTTCTTGCTTAGTCAAGAGCCTGATCAATTTGAGATCAAGTTGTTTCATCTTAACAACTGTATGCTTTTGGTCATACACAGTTTCTTTGTCGCCCAATAAATTTTTATCCAGTAGATCTTGTAAATGAAATAATGCCCCAGCTTTGTGGCGACATATTTCAGAAAGATTATACGGACAAGTACAACGTAATGATAATGTTTTAGGGTCTTTGAATTGGGTGATATGCACTTTATAATAAGTGGAATAGCCATCATCCTTAACACGAAAAACTACGGCACCCATCAGGTCGTCATACTCCTGTAGATCAACATTACCTAAGGCATGAATTTTCTTTCCTCTACGAATTACTTCCTCCGTACCGCTGCTATAGATATGTTTAATTAAATAAGGTAGTGCCATAAGTTTTCAATAGTTCCCCCTCCATAATTCCAAACTCCGGTAATGAAATGGGCAATTTGCAAAAGTAAAGGAAAGCAGATTGCTTTTGAGGGCTAATTGAAAAGAATGTGGAAGAAATGTTTGTTAATGGTCTTATTTATGCCACCACAAGATCACCATTTCTGTAAATCGGTAAAATATTGGCTAAATCTGGACTCACACAATATTCTAAATCTTTTTCTAATCCATAAGCAGCCAAACGGTGCCAATGAGTAGTTTTACGAATAAATTCAAACATTTTGTTTTGTTGCGCTGCATATAGTTCGGAAGCCATCAAACTACTATCGCAATGAATGGAGAATTCCGATTTAATTTGATTAATTACTGCCCCGGCAAATAATGCATCTTCTATATTCACACGATCTTTCCATGCGGAGCAGCCAAGTATCACATTTTTCTTTGATTTTACCAAATGTTCACAAACCGCGCTAATATTTGGGAACGAACCAGTAATAATTTCATCTGCACCATTATTCAAAGCCAAATGCAACAATTTTGTTCCATTAGTGGTTGTAAGTACCAATGTTTTACCCGCTATAAAAGAACGAGGATATTCTGCAGGTGAATTGCCATGTTCCAATCCCTCAATCACTTTTCCATCTCTTTCGCCAGCAGTAATGCCTCCAACCTTTTGTCCAATCTCAATACAGGTCTGTACTTCTGCCACGGGGATAACTCTACTTGCTCCGTTATATAAGGCGGTTGCAATTGTTGAAGTAGCCCTGAAAACATCTATAATAACTACAACACTATTTTTAATATTATAGATATCTAGTAGTTTGGGAGATAGTACGGTGTGAATGGTTGGTTTTGAAAACATAGCGGTAAAGATAAATAATCAAGGTTATTTATCTTTTACTAGTTGAAATTAATATAAAAAGAGCGGGTCATCCTTAAGTTCAACAATATGTTTTGTTTCTAGGGGTTTGACGATGTATTTAAATATTAGCGGATGCTTTTCGGCTTTTAACTCTTCATTAGGGTCTAGTGAGGAGGTAAGCACTACTATTTTTGTGCGTTTATGAAAACTTTTAAAATCCTTATCATACTGGGCTAAGAAATCCCATCCACTTAAAATGGGCATATTCAGGTCAAGCAAAACCAATTCGGGAATTTTCTGCTCATTAGTGGGTAGCTTGGATTGTTCTTCGAAATAGTCTAATGCCATTTTCCCATTGCCTAACTTTACGTGAGATTCACAGAACTGCTGGTCATTCAGTATAATTTCACTGAGCATCTGGCCCATTGAATCATCATCAACAGTCATTACCATATCAAGCATCGTACTAGTTTTTAAAAGCTATTGTAAATATAGTTCCTTTATTAATTTGACTATCAACTGAAATTCGACCCTCTAGAGACGTTATTTGGGCATGAATTAAATAGAGGCCAATCCCCCTGCTTTCGGGATGGTGATGGAATTTTTGGTGTAATCCAAAAATCTTATCCTTTACCAATTCCATATTAAAACCAATGCCATTATCCCGATAGATCAGAATGGTTTCGTCGTTTTGTCTTTCTGTTGTAATGCTAATTTTAGGAGCCCTTTCGTTGCTTTTATAGCGGATAGAATTAGTGATTAAATTTAGAAATATACTTTCAAGATAGGGCTCATTAAACTGCACATAATTCGCAGCAGTAAAATCGGTGATAATTTGGGTTTGAGTTTCTGCAATAAGCGAGTTTACAGATTTAGAAACTTTGGAAAGAGAAGCCTCAAAACTAAGATTGTGTTTTTGAATATTGGTATTGTTCTTTACCAGTAAAATATTAATCAGATCGTTCAGTGTATCATTAAGCCTAAAGGTGGTGGATTTAAATCCTTCCATTAATTTCAAAGATCGTTCCGTTGAAACGGTATTATAATCTAACAAATTCAATGTAGACAGCAGATTAGTAAGCGGGGCTCTGAGATTATGAGAAACAATATAAGAGAATTGTCTTAGGTCGGCATTATTTTTTGTGAGCTCTTTAATAAGTAATTGCCTTTCTTCCTCAGCTTTTTTTCTGATAGAAATATCTCTGGAATTTACAACTAGCCCTTTAATATTTGGGTTGTCTAATTGATTGGTAGCCTGTGCCTCGATATAAAAATAATTCCCATCATTATTGAGAAGTCTAAATTCTATCAATTCACTTACGCCACCAGTTACTATCAATTTTTGAAATGATTGCATTAGATGGGGTAAATCTTCTGGGTGAACTAGATCGGAGAAATTTCTTTTTTTCAGTTCGTTTTCTTCATACCCCATCAATTGTCTAGCTGAAGCGCTTTGATATATAATATCTCCATCTATTGATACAATTGTAATAATATCCGAGATGTTTTGTACTAAGGAGCGCAGTTTCTCTTCACTAGCTTTGATTGCATCATCCACTTTTCTTTTTTCTGTAATATCCCGAGATATTAGGATGATGGCGAGAAAGCCTGGATTGTTCAATTGGATATTACCAATACTTTCCATCAATAAATACCCCCCGGATTTATTACGAAAATGATATTCAATTGGGGTACCTATGCCATCCTTACCAAGCAATTCGTTGAAGCGATGTAGCATTTTTTCAAGATCGTCGGGATGTACCAATTCAAAAATACTTCTTCCATTCAATTCTTCGGGCTCATATCCTAATATGCGCGTAAGAGCCTTGTTATTATATATGAATTTACCATGCCTGTCGATAAGCGTAACGATATCAGAAATGTTCTGAATTATCAATTTGAAACTTTCATCAGAATTGGTCATTCTGAGAATGTTATCATTAAGATCAATATTAGAAGGGTCAGTTTTTATAATGCACTCATTTTCTTATTGCAAATAATTTTAACTGCAAAGACCGTTTACCTTTACTTGGGTTTCAATTATGGGTTACACCGTAGATAAATATATTTAATTTAAATGAATTAT
>CAIJLK010000042.1 GCA_903821465.1 uncultured Bacteroidota bacterium
GGACGGAACCATTGGTCTTTATCCCCCTTTAGAATATTAATGATAGAAGCTGAATAGCCTGCCCCATTATTTTTCAGAGAATAAGAACGAACAACATTTGGACCAGCATCTGCATGAATGAGTTGATCCTGGAATTCTTTAGGTAATAAAGTTCCTTCATATACCAACATACCTGTAGGAGATCCGGCGCCTGTTTGTAATAAATTGGGCACCTCACCTGGGTCGTTTAAATGCCAGTGACGTAATGGAATTGAATCTTCTATATTAGTACGGTTGGCTTCCCAGCCCGCACCTGTTAATTCATCTTTATAGCCATAGTTGCCATAAGGCATTACATAATTTATACGTGTACCTTTATTGCCATCATCATCATTATCACTTTGCCATAAAGTTCCATAACTGTCAACAGCTACTTCATAAGGATTTCGAAAATTATTGCCTAAGCATTCTACATTTGAACCATCAAGGTCGCATCTGAAGACCATACCTTGTTGATATTTTTTCGGACCAATTTCTTCCCCATCCTGGTCTAATACTGTTTTACCATTTTTATCTTTTAAAGTTTTCCCTTCATTTCCAAAATTGAAATATAATTTACCATTGGCTCCAAAGGTGAATGCGTGGGCACCATGATCGTGCTGTTCACCACCAATTCCCTGGAATAATATTTCTTTACGGTCTGCAACATCATCCCCATTATCATCATAAAACGACCAGATATAAGGACTTTGAGATACAATTACCCGGTTGCCCAATACGCATATACCTAATGGGGCGTTTAATTCGGGCCCTTGATAAAAAACTTTAGCCGTATCAGCGATGCCATCACCATTGGTATCTTCCAGAATAACAATTCTATCCCCCTTGGGATTTGTAGGATTCCCATTAATAGCTGGTCGATAGTTATAGGCTTCTGTTACCCAAACCCTACCTCTTTCATCCACATCAATATTGGTGGGATTTTTAAGCATTGGCTCTGTGGCAAAAGTATGTACGGCTAACCCTTCAAAAACATCCAATCCTTTTAATGCATTTTTTGCATTGTGCTTTTGTATTTCTGCAAGGCTATCAGCTTTGTTATTTTTTGTTTGTGAATTATCCTGGTTTTTGCAAGATGAATTGTTTAGGAACAACAAGAAAAACAAACATGCTTTTGCAAGCTTAAATACTTCTTTCATTTAAATGGCTTTTGTTCGTAGAAATGTGCTTTAAATTGGAAGTTAAAGAAAGAAGTAGAGTTAGCAAAAGGAAAAACTTCCATCGATTTTAAAGCTTTTTCATCCTGCCCTGCGATATCACCTTTAAAGTGTCCAAGTCTTGCAATCAATAAAATGAGGTTCGAACTTTTCATAAACAATATTAATAGTATTTATCTATGAAAAATATACGCTTATTAGTAAATTTCAATCACAGCTTTTCTATACACATACTACCACTAAAGCACTTAAAAAGCCGCGACATTATATGTTTGCGGCTTTTTTTATGCCCTTACTTCTAAGGGGGCTATGATTTATTACAAAAATACTATACCTGTTGAAATACATGTTTGACGTTTTTTTTATATGTTTTGCACCCTTTGTAACATACATACATATATTAAATTATTAAATTTGCTGACCCCTATTTACAAAATTTCTGGAACAATTCGGTTTCGGTTAATTCTTTAAATATGTTACTACTGGTTAAGTTTGCCATCTGCATAATAGGGTGTTTCGTTCTAATCTTATTCTACTTCAGCAAAGAGAAAAAATTACCTTTTAAGATTGTAGGTCTGCATTTTGCAATTCTATTATTCACAACTTGTAATAATGTTTTATACGAGTCGAACTACATATTTCATTTCCCGCATCTAATTAGAGTTATTGCTCCCTTAGGTTATTTAATCGGACCTCTCACGTATCTTTTTATTAGAACCTTACTAAATAACGAGTCGCGATTAAAGAGAAAAGATATTTTTCACTTTTTACCTTTTTTGCTGCACCTTTTAGAACTTCTACCCTTTTACTTTTCAAGTAGTACTTATAAACTCGGGCTGTTAACTAGTTTATTAAAACAAGGCAGTGTTGAATGGGTAGAATTAACAGCTGATGTTTCATATGGTTCTCTTCATAACCTAGCCAAATTTTTACTAACTAATATTTATCTTTTTTATTCCTATAAGATCTTCCTTGATTTCAAAAAAAGAGCACCAAAATTTGTGTTAATCGAAAATAGCCGCTTAATCCGTTTTGCTTCACAATTTCTTTGGATTAAAATATTAGCACACTCAATTGTTATTGTAGGAATTATTTTAATTCTATTTAGAATCGATTTTGGCACTATTATCGCAGACATAAGTATAACATTGGTAATTGCCTTAAATATTTACTTATTTATATTGAACCCCAATCTGCTATATGGTATGCAGTATTCCTATGCATATAGTAATCAAAATAATGATGATTTTGTTGTTTCTGGATTTGCCAATGGATCTTTTGATATATCTATTTTCATCGATAAAAATTATCAAGTAGCTCATTTTAACAAAGCTGCCGATGAAGAAATTGAAGCCGCTTTTGGAATAAAAATTAAAAAAGGAGATGATGTGAAAAAGTTTCTTAAGGGAAATTTTGAAAAGCTTTTTCTAAAAGGAATTTCGGAAGCATTAACTGGCAGCAGTTATGAAAAAGAATTTTTCATAAA
>CAIJLK010000043.1 GCA_903821465.1 uncultured Bacteroidota bacterium
AAGAATATAATATCCAAAACAACCTAAATATTAAAAATAAACTACAATTAAAAACGGTCAACGTTATTTAGGCACGGACAATCTTTTATCTTTTATCTCTTCACTTTTATCTTTTATCTTTTATCTTTTATCTTCTTTTAGTAGTTCGAGAAAGTTCTGCTACGATTGATTTTCAGATCACGCAAGATCCCTGATTTTGGATTGAGGGTGATATTAAAGGAGCGATACAATCCAATGGGTGTAATATTAATCGCTAATTGCCAACAGTGCATTTCTCTTGTGATGAACATACTTAACTGCTGAAGCTTTCCAACGTTTAAATCATAATAACCTGTTCCACCCATTTTCCATTTTGGAGTTAAAGTAAAATCTCCATTGAAATTTACAGAGGAATAAATGGTATTTACCCATGCACTATAATCTGGTTTCAAAGTTCTAGTATAGTTTAAGGAGTATGAAAAACTGAGCGACCAAGGCACATTGAAATCTGTAAATTCAGCTGGATTGGCTCTTGCGAATTGCAACTGTCTTTGTTGTTCATCTGGTGTCATAAAAGGATCTAAAGGCAATTCCTTTTTCTCTTTTCCAGCCTTTTCATCCTTTGATTTACTCTTAAAAGAAGTTGAAATCGCAAGGTTTGCACTGGTTATTCTACCAAATTTAAAATTCGCTGGATCAATAGACAATTCGTTCACACGGTAACCTTTGTGATCAACCTTATAAGGATCCAAATTAGCAGACGCAGTGATATTTATTTTTTCGAAAAGAGTACTTCTCGCATATAAATTAAAATTACCTAACGCAAAGCTATCGGCCATAAAATTGTAATTCGATGAAAATCCGAATCCATCAATCAACTTTACTTTTTTAGTAGCAGCGCCGGTACTGTCGGACTTATCGCGCACTTTCATCTCTAATAAATTGTCTACACCAAATCCCATTCCACCAAATTTACCTTCCGAGAAGGACCCAATTATTCCCCCATCAAATTGAGAAAATCGAACTTTTCTTCCTGAAGTATCAACCTGTGTTGAATAAAAATATTGCGCAGCCATATCAGGTTTGTAATTGATAGAAATGCTTGGCCTTATTTCGTGTCTGATGGCCTTAATTCCTTTCGATTTTTTAAACTTGTAGGTACCAAAAATTCTAGTATTCAAACCTATGCCAAAACTCATTTGCCTTGCAGTATAAAATCCCTTTTGAACAGAGGTATCTACTTTTCCTTTTGCACTATTCCAGGTTTTGAAATTGCGTTGGCCATACCATCTTTCTTCATAGGAAACACTTGGTGCCACTGTAATTGGTCCGAGTGAAGGAAGTGACAAGGAAATTGGGATATTGTGTTGAGCACCCCATTGCATCGTATCCAACATTCTTCTAAAATTAAATGTTGAATCATAAAATGAAAATTGGTTTTGCAAGTTACCTGTATATCCCAATCCAATTTTTTCATACCATTTGGGGCTTCCTATACTTTCTTTTTTCTGGAATGGATAAAATGTAATGACACTAAAGTTTGCAGTAGGCAGATTCATATTCACCAAACCTGAATTACTATTCTGGTTATGATTTGCATTCAGCGAAAGATTAAATTTTCCTTTCCAGTCCTTACTCCAATTTATCGATGAACTTAATTGGTTATTATAATTCTGATAAGGATTATTCAATAGGGTCTTATTAAACTTAGTACTTCCGAAATTTACACTTGCACCAAAACTTGTACCCGGCCTAGCACGCTGATCGCTGCTATGACTCCAGTTGATCATGTACGACTTCGATACATTGAACTCATCTAGATTAAATCCCGATTTATTAAGGATTTTACTATTCTGAAAAGTAATGTTCAAATTACCGGTATACTTATATCGTTTGATATATTTTGAATTTAAGTTTACCAACCATCCCCCATAGGAATAGAGATTTGCCCTTGTGGTGAAATCTAAATTGTCATTGATAACTTTATAATATCCAAAGTTTTCTAATCCCACTCCGAAATCTTCACTTGTAATAAATGAGGGCGGAAGAATCCCTGAATGCCTGCCCTTACTTAAAGGATAAATACCAAATGGAATACCAATTGGCATCGGAACACCCTCGAATTCTGGAAAAGCTGGACCAGATACGCCAATCTTATTATTGATGATCTTCATCTTTGCAGTTCTGAAAGCGAAATGGGGGGTATCTAGATTACAAGTTGTAAATCTTGCCCTTCTTGCAAAAGCTTCATCGGCATTGATCTTCTTTAATTTTTGTGCATTCACATAAATCTCGCCCTCCTGTAAAAAGGTATTCTGAATAAATGCTTTACCTGTTTTAGTGTTAAAAGCAATGGTATCGCTAATTGTTTTTGTTTCACCCTGATCAAAATGTGGCTTATTCAAGGGATTATTAGAGGTATCAACACCACCAAAAGCTCTGATTTCCTGATTTTGCTGGTCGTACTTAATGGTAGCAGCATCTAATTTCATATCCTTGTAATCCATTCTAGCCTTCCCGTATAAATAAAACTGTTTGGTTGAAACGATGAGTACTCCAGAATCATCCCCACTGTATTTAATCGGTGCATCGATAGAATCCTTGGAAATGTGTAAAGTATCGATATGAGGAATACTATCCTGAAATGTAGTGTCACCTGTTTCTTTATCAATCAAATATTTAGCTGATTGTTTGATCGGAACGGTATCAATTCTTTGATTTTCAATAGAAAAGACTAGCTTATAGGTAGCATTTGATGCGCTTGAATGAATTGTTAATATAAGTAAATAACCTGCCACAACAATAGCAAGGGGGGTTTTTACGTTAAATTTGCGCAGTTTGTTCATAGTAATCAGGGCAAAAATAAGGCGTTCAAAGTGTAAAATGGTATGTGTGAAAAATCCTTTAACGAATTGATATGATGCGGAGATATTTTGTTGCGTTTGTTTTGTTAAGTTTTTGCTTACTTGTAGGTATGTCTTTTGTGCAAGACAAAGTACAGTCAACTCAAAAACAAGTATTAAGAAAAATCGTGATCGACGCCGGTCATGGCGGTACCGATGGGGGTGCACGTGGCAGTTTCTCAAACGAAAAAGATATTGCACTTGCGGTTTCATTGACTTTAGAGAAAATGTTGCATGATGAAATGCCAGAAGTTGAGATTGTAATGACAAGAAGAACAGATGTATTTAATTCTGTGATCCAAAAAGCCAATATCGCTAACCAAGCAAGGGGCGATTTGTTTGTCTGCATTCATGTAAACGACGCAAATCCTATCCGCCATAGTGAAGTAACTGGGCATCACACGGAGACTTATTATAAAGGGAAAGGAAAGAAAAGAAAGAAAAGTACTAGAACAGTTACTGATTATTCTCATTGGACCACCCCTAACCCTGCCAAAGGAACAGAGACTTATATATATGGAGTAGGAAAATCCAATGCTAATAAAGAAGCATTAAGCGAAAATATGGATCTTTATATGGATAGTGTTTCGGCTAAAGAATTAAAGGATTTTGACCCTAGTGACCCTACTAAAATGATGATCTCTACCATTAAAACCCAACAATATTTTCAACGCAGTGCTAATCTAGCCTTAACCATTGAAGAGGAATTCCAGAAATTGGGTAGAATCAGTCGACAGGCCCAACAAAGACAAAAGGGAATTTGGGTATTACAGGCTGTTGCTATGCCTGCAGTATTAATTGAAACTGGTTTCATTTCAAACCCAGATGAGGAGACTTATTTGAATAGTGAAGATGGGCAGCGAGAGATCTGTGAAGTAATCATCCGTTCCCTAAAAAGGTATAAATATTCTCTTGAAAAGCAGATGTCAGTCGGGGCTAACAAATAATTTTTCACAGCTCTTCATTTTTAACAGGTTCTTCCCCACTGCTTAACATCAAGAAACCTTAGTTTTGTTAGATGAAGATATCAAACGAAACCAAGGTTGGGGCTTTAACTGCCATTGCCATTACCTTACTCATCCTTGGATATAATTTCATTCGCGGTAAAACCCTTTTCAAAACCGGACATTACATATTTGCCAAGTATACTGATACGAAACAAATTATGGTATCGAATCCGGTATATATTAACGGCTTTCAAGTTGGTGCTGTTTTCGAAATAGAGAATACAGATAAGAATCTTTCGAATATTCTGGTAACAATTAAATTGAAAGACTATTATATGATCCCCAACAATTCAGTGGCGGTAATCAGAGAGAACATGTTGAGTACTCCAAGCATTGAAATTAAATTGGGGAATTCAGCAAAGGGAATGCTGACTGGAGATACCATTTCTACCGTTTCAGAACCTGGTTTGCTTGGCGGGGTGACTAGCAAATTGGAACCTGTAGCTGATCAATTAAAACATACGCTTCAATCCTTAGATGCTGTATTAAAAAACATCAACGGTGTTTTTGATCCATCTACAAAAAATAATTTGCAGTCAGTGATTGCAAATATGAATACTACGACTACTAATTTAATGGGTTCTTCAGCTTCAATTGAAAAGATGTTGAACGAACAATCCGGATCTATTACACAGTCGATGAATAATGTAAATAGCTTTACTAAAAATTTAGCTACTAATAACGAGAAGCTTTCTCGTACAATGACCAATATTGAGAAATCAACAGAACAATTTTCACAAACTGATATCAAAGGAAGTGTTGCTCAATTAAAGTTGGCAATGGAAAAAATAAATTCTTTGCTAACTAAAGTGGATTCACAGGAAGGCAGTCTAGGAAAATTGATTAACGATAAATCCTTGTACAATAATCTCAATAATTCGATACATAGTGCTAACATATTATTAGATGATTTGCGGGTGCATCCTAAGCGTTATGTTCAACTATCTGTATTTGGTAAAAAAGACAAGACAGGTCCTTTAACAGCTCCTATCAGTGATTCTAGCAAGTCAATTCAAAAATGATTCGATCACTTAAATGGTTAACCGCTCTACTACTGCTTTTGACAGTCAACTGCTCCTATGCACAGAGGAATCCAGTTGACACTGTTGTGCCTGGTAAACAGATCAATATCATCAGAGCACTTCGATACAGTGCAGTAAAAGTTGATAGTGTTACGAATTTAATTTCCTTGGCGGGCGATAAAAGTGGCGATGTTGTTTTAAAACAGGAAAACACTTGGATCTTCGCAGATAGTATTGTGTTGAACTCCCTACAAAATATGTTGGAAGCTTTTGGAAATGTTCATATCAATGATGCAGATAGTGTTCACACTTATGCTCAGTATCTTAAATATCTCGGAAAAGAAAAAAAAGCCTACCTCAAAACAAAAGTAAAATTAACTGATGGCAAGGGCGTACTCACAACGGATGACTTAGATTATGATGTTACGTTAAAAATTGGAGTATATAGAAATGGGGGTAAACTGGTTGACAAAAAAACAACGCTAACAAGTAAGGAAGGTTATTACTATGGCGAGACTAAGGATGTAATATTTAAACAAAATGTACATCTTGTTGATCCCGATACAAAAGTAAATACCGACACACTACAATACAATACTAATACCAAAATAGCTACTTTCACTTGTCCCAGTATTATCTATAACGAAAGCCGCGTCATACATACACGTGATGGTTTTTTTGACATGAAGAATAAGCGGGGCACATTACATCAACGCTCGTTGATAGAAGACAGCAGCTATACATTTACAGCCGATGATATGGTATTTGATGATTCCACAGGTTTAAGTGAATTTATTGGCAATGCCGTTTACAGAAGTAAAGACACTGCAGAAGGATATGATCTAGTGGCCAATAATATCAAGACCAACAAGAAAAAATCTGCCATGCTCGCAACGCAGAAACCCCTACTACTGATTAAACAAGGAAAGGATTCTATTTTTGTTTCTGCCGATACCCTTTATACTGCTAAACTTTCTGATTTACTAAAAACCAGGACGATTCCGAATATCAGGGATACGATGTCGAAACGAGTGATAAAGGATACGATAAGTGATAAAGAAAAAGCAAAAGAAGATAGCACACATGATAAGTTCATCGAAGCATTTTATCATGTAAAGATCTATTCCGATTCACTGCAAGCTGTGGGAGATAGTTTATTTTATTCAATGCAGGACTCGGTATTCAGGCTTTTTAAAGAACCTATTGCTTGGGCTCAGGATAATCAAATAAGTGGCGACACAATTTATTTGTATCTACAAAATAAAAAGCCGGAACGTTTATTAGTATTTGAAAATGCAATGGCATTAAGTAAAGCCGACAGTAGCAGTAACTTTTATAATCAAATGAAGGGTACGATTATTCGTGCTGAATTTGTAGATGGACAGATTAATTTTATGCAAGCGAAGGGTAATGCAGAGAATGTTTATTATGGATTGGACGAAGCCAAACATTTTACTGGTGTAAATAAATCTGAAGCAGAAATAATTGAAATTAATTTCGAAGACAATAAACCCAAGAAGATCGTCTGGCGAAATAACCTCACTGGAAATGCCTACCCCATGCGTCAAGTGAATCATGAAGAATTAAAACTGAAAAATTTTAAATGGCAGGATGAAAGGAGGCCAAAGAGTAAGTACGATATATTGGCAAACTAATAATCATTTGCTTTTAGTAATTTTCATTTTATGAAGGCTCGTTTAAGAAAACATGTAATAAGTCCCCTAAACCTTTTCCTGCACGACAGTCGCTCTATTGGCATTACTTTATTGGTTTGTACTGCAGTGTCGCTCATCATTACAAATTGGGGAGAAATTGGTGCACATTATTTAGCGATGTGGAATTATAGTTTCTCAGGAACCGATGCGCATCATTTTCAGGTAATTGGTTTGGAGTTGCCAAATAGTCCCTTGTTATTGATTAACGATGGATTAATGGCTATATTTTTTTTCCTAGCGGGCATGGAAATTAAAAGAGAAATGCTGGAAGGAGAACTTGCTTCGATTAAACAATCATTATTACCAGTAGTTGGAGCGATTGGAGGAATGATTGTGCCTGCTATCTTATTTTCTCTGATCAATAAAGGAACAGAGAATATCAGGGGATGGGCGATCCCAACTGCCACAGATATTGCCTTTACACTTGGCGTAGCAGCATTACTAGGAAAAAGAATTCCTACAGGATTAAAAATATTTTTAACCGCGCTTGCTATCATTGATGATCTGGGGGCCATCATAGTCATTGCCATTTTTTATGGCAGCGAATTACATGTAGCTTATTTATTGGGTGCCATTTCTTTAACAGCCATTATTTACTTTCTCAATTATAAAAAAATTGCATTTGGTATCTGGCAGATCATTTTTGGAATTGCATTATGGTATTGTATGTTCAATTCAGGAATTCATGCAACAGTTGCTGGTGTGATCTTTGCATTTTTAGTACCCACTGAATTACTTAAAAAATTCGAAACAAAAATTCATATTCCTGTCTACTTTATCATCATCCCCATCTTCGCTCTAGCTAATACGGCAATCCCTTTGCCAGAAGGTAGTTTAGCAGCATTAAACACTAAATTAAGCTGGGGTATTAAATTAGGTTTATGTCTTGGCAAACCATTAGGGATCACGCTTTTTTGTTATTATCTCGTAAAACGCAAATGGGCAGAACTTCCGGAAGGTGTTAACCTCTATAAATTGATTGGAGCTGGGATTCTTGCTGGTGTTGGATTTACCATGAGTATTTTCATTTCAACACTTGCTTTCGATGATATAGCAACTCAAAATTCTGCGAAAGTATCTGTATTAGTAGCATCTATTTCAGCGATATTAATCGGATATATCTGGTTTATGTTCGAAAAAAAACCTCAAACAAAAGTTGAGGCTAATTAAATTATTTTTCTTCTTTTTCAGACATCAAATACGCTTTGATAAATCCGTCCAGTTCGCCATCCATCACCGGGCCCACATTACCCACTTCATAATCTGTACGATGATCTTTAATCATTTTATAGGGATGAAAAACATAACTGCGGATCTGACTGCCCCATTCTATTTTTTTCTTACCTGCATTAGTTGCATTTAAAACTTCCTGGCGTTTACGAAGTTCATCTTCATACAATCTACTCTTCAACATCTTCATAGCAAGTTCTCTATTTTCACCTTGGGTTCTGGCTTGCTGGCATTCGACAATAAATCCACTGGGGGCATGTTTCAAGCGCACAGCCGTTTCAACTTTGTTTACGTTCTGGCCCCCACTACCGCCACTTCTATAGAATGCCCACTCAATATCTGCAGGGTTCACTTCAATTTCAATCGTATCATCAATTAATGGATATACATAAACCGATGCAAAAGAAGTATGTCTTCTGGCATTGCTATCAAACGGGGAGATTCGCACTAAGCGATGCACCCCACTTTCTGCTTTTAAAAACCCATAAGCAAAGTCACCATCAAATTGAAGCGTGGCACTTTTAATACCCGCGCCGTCTCCATCCTGATAATCGAGTTCAGTAACTTTCCAACCTTGCTTATCGCCATACATTCGATACATGCGCAGAAGCATTTCTGCCCAATCGCAACTTTCAGTACCACCCGCACCAGCATTGATCTGCAGTACAGCAGTTAATTCATCTTCCGGCTTATTAAGTGTGCTTTTAAATTCTGCATCTTCTATTAATTGGATCGCAAGTGTATATCCATCTTTGGCCTCAGTTTCAGAAGCGTCGGCTGCTTTCCAGAAATCGAACAATACGGCAAAGTCTTCCACAGCACCATCAACGGACTGGTACATTTTAAGCCAATACTCATTTACTTTAATTTCTTTCATGATAGCCGTGGCTCTTTGGTTATCGTCCCAGAATCCTGGAGATAAAGAAAGTTGGCGATCAGTTTCTACTTTATATGTGCGGTTCTCAACGTCAAAGAAACCTCCTCAAGACCAAAACGCGGTCCCTCATATCTTTAATCTGCTCTTGTGTCATAACATCAAATGTAAGTGAATGAAAGTCTTTACTGTAAAAAATAAAATAACTACAAACCTCGTAAGCCGGATTCTGTTTCTAAACTATCATTTATCTGGCCCTGCAATTACTCGCAGGATCTAGCTGCCTACCCTGGAACTCAGGCGAGCCGCCTTCAAGCGTTCCTATACGTGGCATTACAACACCCAAGGTTTACCCATTCTTCAGGTTACCCTGAAAAATCGTGCGCTTTTACCGCACATTTTCACCTTTTCCACTAATTGCTTAGCGGTAGTTATTTTCTGTGGCACTATCTCTACCCGATAAATCGGGTGCCGGCCATTAACCGGTGGGTTGCTCTATGCTGTCCGGACTTTCCTCCCTCACTTGCGTAAGAGCGATAGCTCGGGTTTGTAGCGTTGCAAATATAACTAGTAATGCTAATTGGGGCGATTTTATAAAACGGATTAGTATTGAAAGAAGATTTCGGTTGCTCCGTAACCAAACCGAGGATCGTATTTATTAAAGAAATTCTTGACGTCTCTTTTAGCTTTTAAGACCTCATGGATCTCGTCCTTCAATTTTCCAGTACCTACCCCATGTATCATAATAATAGATGGCTGATAGTGAGCAATCGCAGCATCCATTTGTTTTTCAAATTCATTCAGCTGTATGGTGAGTATTTCAAAATTGCTTAAGTGGTTCCAGTCGTTCGATAATTTTTCTATATGCAAATCCACGACAGATTTAGCAGGTGGTAAATGTTGCCTGCCTTTTGATGCATCATATATTTTAAAGCCCTTTGCTGCTAAGGAATTTAATTCAAATTTATCTTCCACCACTTTATCGGGATAGTGTTCAAATAACAAATAAGAAATGGTAGGTAGATTGGTATCCTTTAATACTTCGATCTTTTGAAAGATTTGTTTCGGTTTGATCTTTAACGAAGTTTCGAAATGAGTGGCTTTGTTTTTTTCTGGATTCAATAGAGAGAAGTCAACCGAAAAAGACGGACTATCATTGACCGCAGCAAAATCTATATCATGAATATAAAAATCATGAAAGGGTTGGATCTCTGATACTATTTCGAAATTAGTATTCCCCATAAATTGTTGCTGATAAGTAAAATGATAGGCTTTATGCGTATGATTCATCAAATAGATTTTCAATAGCTCCACCACTTCATCATTAAAATCATCAATCGCAAATTTGGGCAATAGACTAAGCCAAACTCCATCTGCTACTTTTACTTTTGTAGGTTGTGGTTTTTCTTTTGGAACCTGATCAATATAAGTTTTAGGGGGGGCTTTTTTCTCGGCAGCTTTTTTTTCAGTAAATCTTTTAAAATATGGGAAATCGATCTGATCCATATAGGCAGGGAACTTAACGCCACGTACTTCTATCAGAACCACTTTGTCATCAATAATTTCGATAACCTTGCCTTCCTCATTACTTAACAACACCAATATATCGTCGCCAACTTGATACTTCATCCTTCTTTCACTTTAATAAGCGGCAAATTTACGACACTTGTTTTTACTAGAGGCACTAAATGTGTTTACTGATTAGCCAGTTTACTTCTACTGCGGCCATAAAGTAAGTAAATGCTTAATCCTAAGGCCATCCATCCAAAGAAAACCATCCAACTCTTGCCTGGGATCTCAATCATTAAATAAAGGCAGCAAAGGACCCCCGCAACTGGAATGACCGAATATTTTCTAATAAAACTCAACACAGCAGTGATAAAGGCTGCTCCAACAAAAATTAAAAACAGAATTTCTTGATACGCTTCTGTTCCGAAATTGGAGAGATCTTCCACTATTCTTTCTCTGAATAAAATAGCAAAAAGCGCCACGATTGCAGGAATAATAAATTGACCGTTGATATAAGGCAATTGAAATTTGCCGGGTTCTTTAGCAAGTCTTGGTAATACGAGAACGCCTCCACAAACTAATACAAATGCAAACAGGGTTCCAATACTAGTAAGATCTGTCATTAATTTATCGTCAACAAATAATACAGGAATCCCTACTAAAAAACCTGTCATGATAGTTGCAAATCCTGGAGTTTTATAACGCTTACTTAGTTTGCTGAATTTCTTAGGCAATAATCCATCCCTACTCATGCTCATCCAAATTCTTGGCTGTCCTATTTGAAACACAAGCAAAACACTTGTAGATGCAATAACGGCACTCACAGAAATAATGAATCCGATTTTCTGCATATGAATTTTATCAAACACATATGCCAATGGATCAGCAACTCCTTCAAATTCTTTATAGTTTACCATACCGGTAATGACCAATGTAGTGATTACATAAATCACTGTACAAATAATAAGCGAATACATCATGCCTCTTGGCAGATCGCGTTTAGGATTTGCACATTCTTCAGCTGTTGTAGAGATGGCATCAAATCCAATATAGGCAAAGAATACAGAAGAAACACCTTTCAAAACACCTGTCATTCCATTGGGCAAAAAGGGCGTCCAGTTTGCTGTTGTTCCTTCAGAAAAAATATACCAGAATCCGATGATAGCTATAAAGATGAGCACGATAATTTTTAAGCCTACCATAAAATTGGCGCTCTTCTTACTTTCGCTAATTCCGATATACGCAAGGATCGTAATTAAACCGACGATTATAAAAGCAGGAAGGTTGATGATGAATTTCATTCCGAAAATTTCCGGAGCTGTGGTGTATACTAGATCTGCCACAGGTTTGCCATTTGCAATAGCATCATGGTATGCCATAGAAGCCGTTTGGTGGCCAATTGCAAGCCAGGCTGGCAAATCAATATGAATAGCTTTCAATAAATTATTGAAATAGGCACTCCAAGAAATGGCTACTACAACATTCCCAATCGCATATTCCAAAATCAAAGCCCATCCAATAATCCATGCAATAACTTCTCCAAAACTTACATACGAATAGGTATAAGCACTTCCAGAAACCGGAACTCGAGATGCAAATTCAGCATAGCATAAAGCAGTGAATCCGCAGGTAACAGCAGTGATAAGAAAAAGAAATATCACACCGGGTCCCCCGTTATAAGCAGCCGTACCAATAGTAGAAAAAATTCCTGCCCCAATTACGGCAGCAACACCCATAAAAGTTAGATCCTTAACCCGCAATACTTTTTTCATGTCGTTGCCATGCCCATCCAACAACCCAGCATCATAATCTCTTTGAATGGTTTCTAGCGACTTTTTACGAAATAAAGAATTCGACATGCAGTGAAATTTTATTTGCCTCAAATTAAAGGATATTCAGTAAAGAACAAGACTTAAAAGTTAATGACTTTAATAGTCACGTTGAATTAGAAAATCTGCAAGTTCCACTAAAGGCTTTTTACGTAATGAAACCACTGCAATATCTTCCAGATGTTGCAAAGCAGTTTGCAGGTATTTTTCTTTTAAAGAATTTGCCCATGCATCTACATTACAAGCTTTGAAGATAGCGAGAACTTCTTCTACTTTATTATCAGGATTATCTTTCATTAATTGCAACAGCTTTGACTTTTGCGCTGCACTAGCCACTTCTAAAGCATAGAGTAATAAAAATGTTTTTTTATTTTGTCGAATATCTCCGCCAACATCTTTCCCAAATTTTTCAGGATCGCCAAAGGCATCTAAATAATCGTCTTGTATTTGAAAAGCAATTCCCAGATTTTTTCCGAAAGCATTTAAGTGTTTTCTATTACCTGCACTAGCTCCTCCAAGTATGGCTCCCATTTCTAAACTGGCTGCTAGCAGAACAGAAGTCTTTAAGCTAATCATATTGATATACTCACCTAACGAAACATTTTCCTGTTTTTCAAAATCCATATCCAATTGCTGCCCCTCACATACTTCTTTAGCAGTTCGATTGAATAAATGCAAAATACTATGAATATTGTTATCCTGAATTTTGTTCAAGTATTCGTAGGATTGAATCATCATTACATCCCCTGCTAATAATGCGGTACTTTCTCCATACTTCTTGTGAACAGTTTCCATACCCCTTCTTAAAGGAGCTGCATCCATAATATCATCATGTATCAATGTGAAATTGTGAAACAATTCAATAGCATTTGCCACATGGTACGCATCGGGATGAATCTTATCGAAAAGTTCATTTCCCATCAAACACATAATCGGACGAACCCGTTTACCACCTAAGGTCAAAAAATATTCACCCGGATCATACAGGGTTGCTGGCGAGGCAGGAAAATGACGATGGGTAAATTGTTCCGAAAAAACTTGGATCAGCTCTTTGAATGAATGCATACCACAAACCTAAATAATAAAGCAAAAGCAGCAGAAAAAAATCTTAACTATTCTAATTAAAGGGAAATTTTATATTTGGCACGATTTTTTGATAGTATACAAAAACTGATACATGAAAAAACTATTATTATTCGGATTCCTACTCATTGGAGCATTTACCGTTAATGCGCAGCAACAAAACAATGGAACAAGTTACACAACAGCTGTTGGGTTAAAAATGTACCCTGGTGCAATAAGTGTGAAACATTTTATAGCGGATGATCGGGCCGTTGAGGGATTGGCCTTTATATCACAAGATGGATTTAGATTAACGGGCTTATATGAAATTCATAACGACCTAGGTTCAGTAGAAGGCCTGAAATGGTATGTTGGCGGAGGAGCACATATGGGAATTTGGAGTAATAGTTGGAAAACGCAATACCCTGACAGGAATGCTGGAATAAGTATTGGCGTAGATGGTGTATTGGGATTGGATTACAAGATCAAGGGAGCTCCTTTAAACCTGAGTTTTGACTGGCAGCCCTCTTTCAATTTTATTGGATATAATTATTTTGAAAGTGCTTGGGGCGGACTAGGGATCAGATACACTTTTTAAGTGAAAAGATAAAAGTGAAAAGATAAAAGATAAGAGATAAAAGATAAAAGATAAAAGTGAAAAGTGAAAAGTGGAAGAAGAAGAAGAAGAAAGTGAAGAGTTAAGAGTAGAAGCGCAATTAAGCTTATAAAAAAGCCCCAGCCCGAATGCTCGGGATGGGGCTTTTGGTATTATAAAATTGTCTTCTTAGAAGAACAAATTAGACAAAGGGTTTGAAGCATTATTGGTCTTAGGCTTTAGGCTTAAGAATTGTGTAAGCTGACTTGGATTTAAAATTCCTCCTAATTTACTTTGTAATCCTCCGAATAATCCGGAAAACTGACTAGCATATTTGGTTGGATTAGATGCCAAAAGAGGAAGGATACTTGATTTCTTTCCAAGAAAGTCTGTTACGGCACCTAAAACTTTAGGATTTTGAGCAGCTGTTAATCCAAGACTAGGTGTTAATTTACCCATCACATCACCAGCAATTTTATTTACATCAAAACCAGCGCTAGCCGCAGCTGCTGTAGCTTGTTTGGTTAAATCGCCCAACTGAGCATTAGAAACCGTTGCAACACCTACAAACAGGAAACATAAAAGAATAACTTTTTTCATATAAGATTTTTAAAAATTAGTCGGCTAATTTAAATAAACTATCCACAAATTCGCTCTTATCGAATAGAATTAAATCTTCAATTTTTTCACCAACACCAATATACTTTACGGGAATTTTAAATTGATCTGCAATTGCCAATACAACGCCACCTTTTGCGGTTCCATCTAATTTAGTAATTGTCAAAGCTGTGACTTCTGTAGCAGCAGTAAATTGACGTGCTTGTTCAACAGCGTTTTGTCCCGTTGAACCATCCAGCACCAGCATCACTTCATGAGGTGCATCTGGAACAATTTTCTGGATCACTCTTTTGATCTTGCTCAATTCTTCCATTAAATGAATCTTATTGTGCAATCTTCCAGCAGTATCAATGATCACCACATCTGCATTTTTTGAAACAGCACTGGCCACTGTATCGTATGCAACAGCACTAGGGTCAGAACCCATTGCCTGCTTTACTATTGGCACGCCTACTCTTTCGCTCCAGATAGTCAGCTGCTCAACTGCAGCGGCTCTGAATGTATCTGCAGCGCCTAATACTACATTCATTCCTGCTGCTTTATAATGATAAGCCAATTTGCCAATGGTAGTGGTCTTCCCTACTCCATTTACGCCAACTACCAGTATGATATAAGGTTTCTTACCAGCAGGAGCAATAAAGCTTTTATAAGAATCTTCTGCAGCGTCTACCAATACCGCTTTTATTTCCTCCTGGAGAATGCTATTAAGTTCTGAAGTACCAATGTATTTATCATCTTTTGCACGCTTCTCAATTCTTTCAATGATTTTAATAGTTGTTTCTATTCCAACGTCGGCTCCAACCAAGGCTTCCTCTAGATCATCTAGCACTCCCTCATCAATAGTGGTTTTACCAGCAATGGCTTTTGTAATCTTTGCCAAAAAGCCCTCTTTGGTTTTATGCAAACCTTGGTCTAGACTTTCTTTTTCTTTTTTTCCGAACAGCTTTCCTAAAAAACTCATACCGACTATTTTAAATAAGCATATAATGAATGTTCAACCAACCGATCCTTAACAAAATACAAAAAGCCTTCCCGAAAAAAGGGAAAGCTTTTAAATAGGTTCTAGATGGACCGATTATTTTTCAGCTAAAAAATCCTTCACCTTATCCTTGTGTATAATCGCCTCCTTGAAGGTATATGCACCAGTCTTAGGGCTACGAACAGCCTTAATAACTTTTGTCCAGTTTTTTGCCTCAGCAGATGCTTTTAAATCTTTTACTTTAGCGTTTTTAGAAGCTGATTTTGCCATGACTATTTAATTTCTTTATGAACGGTTACTTTTTTCAGAATTGGGTTGTACTTCTTCAATTCAATACGCTCAGGCGTATTTTTCTTGTTCTTCTTAGTGATATAACGACTAGTACCCGCCATTCCACTTGTTTTGTGCTCTGTGCACTCCAGGATTACTTGAACCCTGTTACCTTTCTTTGCCATTGTATTAGGTAGTTTTCTTTGTTAATAGTTAGATCTTAGATCCTTTCAATCTCAATTCTTTGATCACTGTTGAAAGACCATTCTTATTGATCGTTCTTAAAGCATCAGTAGACACTTTCAATGTTACCCAACGATCTTCTTCAGCGAAGAAAAAACGCTTGGTTTGTAAATTGGGTAGAAAACGACGCTTGGTCTTGATGT